>CAZKCB010000302.1:0-2481 GCA_964550965.1 uncultured Oscillospiraceae bacterium | reverse complement strand
ATACAAAGAATACCCGATCGCATACAGCTACCTTGTTTTTGAAAAGGCAGGTACTCCTGTTTATGCGGAACCTTCTGAAGAGGGACTGCGACTGCGTGCGATGCAGCAATATGAAAAGCTCGATTATGCAGAAACCATTATACTGAAAGCAGGGGAGAAGAGCATTGCAAAGTGGTATCGGACGATTTGGACCGAAAACGGAGCGGTTAAAGAAGGCTATGTAAAGGCTGAACTTGCAACGAAAAGGAATTTTTGCTTTTCGGAGATGGAAGATGCATTGAAGAAGGCGGAAGGATATTTTGAGACGGGTGATCTTACCTACATTGATAACTACAGAGAGAAAAACGGAAAAGCACCGCTTTATCACGGAAAAAGCAAAGATGCGCAGGGAAATCAAAGAGCACAGAGCGCAGCCGGCTATCCTGCACTTTCAGACCCTTCGGAGTTTACTTATATTCCCGATGGGGCCCTGGTACGCTATCTTTCTGAAGAAGGGGAGTATATTCGGGTCGAACTCTTGAAAACAGGACAAGTGCTTTATGTGAAAAATCACTATATCCCCAAAACGAGAGCGCTTTCTGCGCTCAAGTGCGTGATTGTGATCGACCGGGACAGCCAAAACGAGGCTGTTTATGAGAAAATCGACGGGAATTGGAATCTGATCTCCTATACGCTTGCGACGACGGGCAAAGTCGGAACCTATTCGGCGCCCACCCCGACCGGCTTTTTCTTTGCGATCCAAAAAAGAAGCCAGTTCCTCTATTACAAGGATGGAACCACGACTTTTCAGGGCTATGCGCCCTATGCGATCCGTTTTACGGACGGAGCATATATCCATGGGATCCCAGTCGATTACCAGTATACAAAAAGCGGCGCCAGAATTACTCCGGCGAAAAGAGAGTACTCAAAAACGATCGGCACGATCCCCCTTTCACATAAATGTGTTCGGAATTATACCTCACATGCAAAGTTTCTTTATGACTGGGCGAGCATTGGAGAGACGATCATAATCGTTATCTGACAATTGAAAAAAATTATATTTTTTTGTGAAAGGGAAAGCCGTTGGAAAACAAAGGAAGTCCCTATTTTATTGCTCAGAAGAGGCCGATTGTGAAGTAATTGACGATAAAAGAACTTGAAAATACAAAGCAACTCGTATACTATATGTAGTAACTTGTGGTGACAAAACAACTACAAAAAGTATTATTTTTAAAGTGTGTAAATAGATGAGCCAGGAGGTTTTGGTATGGGAATAAGCAAGATTCAAAAACGGAACGGGGAAATTGTTGACTATAATCTTTCCAAAATCAAAAGTGCAATTTTTGCGGCGGCGAAGGCTGTCGGAGGACAGGATGAAGTTGAAGCCCAACGTTTGGCGGGTCTTGTAGAAGCTGTTATTGCCGAGACATACAGAGCCAGCATTCCAAGTGTAGAAGACATTCAGGATGTCGTTGAGAAGATCCTGATCGAAGAAGGTCATGCAAAAACGGCGAAGGCCTTTATTCTTTATCGCAGAGAACGTGAAGAGCTTCGGATCGCAAACAATCTATTCATGGATGCGGAACAGATGATCGAAGAATATGTCTCACTTGATGATTGGCGTGTCAACGAAAACTCCAATATGGGATATTCCCTGCAGGGACTGAACAATCATATCGTAGAAAGTATCACCCAGAAGTACTGGCTGAATAAAATATACCGCAAAGAGTTAAGAGACGCACATCTTCGTGGGGAGCTCCACATCCACGATCTGGGTCTGCTCGCACCCTATTGCTGCGGCTGGGATCTCGAAGATTTTCTTATGAAAGGCTTCAAAGGGGCAAAAGGAAAGATCGTTTCGAAACCGCCGAGACATTTCGAGTCTGCTTTGATGCAGCTTGCAAACCTGCTTTTCACGCTGCAGGGTGAAGCTGCCGGAGCCCAGGCTGTTTCCAGCATCGATACTTATCTTGCGCCGTTCATCCATTATGACGGCCTTGAATACAAAGACGTAAAAAAGGCGATACAGCGTTTCGTATACAATCTCAATGTTCCGACGAGAGTCGGTTTCCAGACGCCTTTTACAAATATCACACTTGATATTGCGCCGCACCCGCTTCTGAAAAATCAGGCGGCGGTCATCGGGGGCAAACTCGCAGACAAAACGTACGGAGACTTCCAAAAGGAGATGGATATGTTCAACATCGCCTACTGCGAGGTCATGATGGAAGGCGACGGCGCAGGCCGTGCATTCAGTTTCCCGATCCCGACGGTCAATATCACAAACGACTTCCCCTGGGATTCCGAGGCGGCAAATATGATCATGGAAATGACAAGGAAATTCGGCACTCCCTATTTTGCAAATTTCCTGAATTCCGATCTTTCACCGGAAGATATTCGTTCGATGTGCTGCCGTCTTCGCTTGGACAACATAGAACTCAGACATCGTGGAGGAGGCCAGTTTGGTGCAAACCCGCTGACCGGTTCGATCAATGTCGTAAC
>CAZKCB010000301.1:0-2507 GCA_964550965.1 uncultured Oscillospiraceae bacterium | reverse complement strand
TGCTCCTGCAGGAGCATGTTTCCCAGGATGCTATATTAGAACATGAAAAGAAACTGACCTTTAGCCAAAAAGCCGCCGACAGCGTTGCGAAATTTACCGGAAGCTGGCGCTTCATTATATTGTTTTTCGTGATATTGGGCTCTTGGATCATCTTAAATACGGCATTTCTCGCAAAGCCCTATGATATCTATCCTTTCATTTTGCTTAATTTGATTTTATCCTGCCTGGCGGCGATCCAGGCTCCTGTCATTATGATGAGCCAAAATCGTCAAGAGGAAAAGGATAGGATAAGAGCAAAGAATGATTTTAAAGTAAACCTGAAAGCCGAAATAATCATTGAAGATATCCATCAAAAGTTAGATAATATTCTCGAGAATCAAAATTATATTCTTGGAAGATTGGATTCTTTAGAAAACAGAGATGGTAAGTTCTGACGTTCTTTAAACAGCCCTGCTTTTGGAGGTGATTTTATGAAATGGATCGTTATCACCGGATGTGATTCCGGAATCGGCAAGAGCATGGCTGAAAAACTGAGTCAAGAAGGTCACCCGCTTGTTATTTCCTATCTGGCAGAAAACCATTTTGAGCATTGCGAAAATGTTCGCGCAATCAAGATGGACCTGACCAAATCGGATGAGGTGGATGATTTTTGTGTTTTTATCAATGATCTTTGCAGAAAAGGCGATACCATCGGAGCAGTCGTTGTCAATGCCGGCGTGGCTTTAGGCGGCCCGATCGAAGATATCCCGATGTCTATTTACCGGGAGTCTTTCGAAATCAATTATTTCGGCGCGATCTCAATTATAAAGGCATTGATTCCCGAAATCATACAGCAAAAAGGCAGGATCATGGCAATCGGCTCATTGGCAGGAAGGATCGCAATGCCTTTTCTTTCACCGTATGCCTCGACAAAATTTGCACTTGAAGGTTTTTGTGATTCACTCAGAAGAGAAATGAATCCCTTTGGAGTAAAAACCATTCTGATCGAGCCTGCTGCAGTAGCAACACCGATCTGGAACAAGGCAAAAAAGCAGGACATTTCCTTCGTAAAGGAGAAATATTTAAAAAGCTTAAACAGTTTCAGGGATAATTTTATCGAAGGCGGCAATCAGGGTATGGCCGTTGACAAAGCAGCAAAACAGATTGCAGGCATCTTATTTGAGGAAAAGCCAAAAGCAAGATATATCATTGCAGATAATCTGCTGACCTCAAAGCTCATGACGTTTTTACCGTCGTTTATCATCGATAAAGCCGTTGTTAAAATGTTTCAAATGTACTATGGAAATAAAAAATAAGGAGACAATGTATTGGAACAGTTAGAAGCACCCAAATTTTTTATAGACAAGGATGGGGTCTGGTATGCTGATGGTGTACTGATAAGCCGAAAAGAGATCCTTCTTTTCTTTGCCTCCCACTTAAAGAAAGACGAAGAATCGAGGTATTCTATAGATTATCGGCATCAATCCTGCGGTGTAAGAGCTGAGGACGTTCCTTTTTTTATTACTTCCTTAAGAGAAGAGGACGGAAAGTTGTTGATCCTGCTTTATGATGGCCGAGAATTTCCAATGCCATCCGGTAATCTCATCATAAAAAACAAGATACCTTATGTATCGCTGTTTTGGGAGCGTGATACCAAGCTGTCTCGTGCCGCTTTCAATCTGCTTTCTAATTACCTGATCGAGCGTGACGGTCATTATCTTATCAGATACGGTGATGATGAATGGCCTGTTGAAGAGATGGAATAAAAGAAAATACTAAGGAAGACAATCACGATAGGTGGTTGTCTTTTTTTAAGGCAGCTTTTCGACATTTGCGAGTAAATATTCAATAAAATATTTGCTCGCGATCGGCAAGCTGTTTTTATCTTTATATCCAATAGCAAGTAATCTGCTTATTGGCGGATCGATTGGCAGCGATACAATATTATAATTTGTTCGACGCAGGACAAGCTCTGCTAAAATGCTGATTCCTAACCCCGCTTCGACCATTGTCATAATAGCATAATCATCATGAATCCGGAATTTTATGTTTGGCTCTATGTTTGACGCGCGAAATGCTTCTATTGGTTCACTGAAATGACCTTCTTCCAACAAAATAAACGGTTCAGTTTCAATTTCATGCAAACTAACCTTGCTGTGAGAAGCTAAGATATGGTTTCCCGGAAGAACGGCTAACATGCTGCCTTCTTTGATTGCGATGGTTTCTAATCCGGTTACTGCCGGAGGAGTTATGAAGCCGAAATCTACAGCACCGACCTTTATCCATTCTTGTATCGAACTATAATCTCCTTGATGAAGAATAAATTCCACATTGGGGTAAATATCCTGAAACTCTTTTATTAATTGCGGCAACCAGTGGCAGGTAATGCTTGAAATTGTGCCCATGCGGATCAAGCCCGTTTCTAATCCGAGGATTTCTTTTGCTTTTTCCTGCAGTGCTTGATATTGAAGGATGCTTCTTTCAATGAAAGGATATAAATTGGAACCCTCCAAAGTCAGCTTTACTCA
>CAZKCB010000300.1:0-2508 GCA_964550965.1 uncultured Oscillospiraceae bacterium | reverse complement strand
GGTTCCACCCCAACCATGAAGAAAAAAAATAACAGGTAATTTGTTAGCACCCTGATTTGCAGGGATGATAATTTGATACTTCAAATTTGAATCACTTTGACAGGAGGTCAAATACAATCCAATAAACAAACTAAGTACTAAATACTTCATTTCCCCTAGTAATATTTTTTGCCAATATATTAAAGATCTTCATACTGAGCTTTCGCTTTCTCAAATGAAAAAAAGCAAATGCAAAGGATCCTTGCAGTGCTTTCGGCTTTGGTCGGCGAAGTTTCAGAGGAAATCAAAAACAATCAGAAGATATTGGTTGAGCTTGATTATATTTTTGCAAAAGGACGCCTGTCTGTAAAAATGAAAGGCGAAGAACCTGAGATAAATGCTGCGGGACAGATGAGGATCAAAGAGGCCAGACATCCTTTGATCGATCCGAAAAAGGTTGTCCCCGTAAGCGTCAGCATCGGGATCGATTATGATACGCTGATCGTTACCGGACCGAATACCGGCGGAAAAACCGTCACCTTAAAAATAGTGGGATTGATGGTGCTGATGGCACAATCAGGGCTGCATCTTCCGGCCTCTTCCGGTACAAAAATGCCTGTTTTCCGACAGGTTTTTGCCGATATCGGTGATGAGCAAAGCATAGAGCAGAGCCTTTCCACTTTCTCCTCGCATATGGCCAATATCGTTGAGATCGTGAAGGTTGCAGATAAGAATACCCTTGTACTTCTCGATGAACTTGGAGCCGGAACGGATCCGACCGAAGGCGCGGCGCTTGCGATTTCGATTTTGAACGACCTTTATGGAAAAGGCGCGACGACCTTTGCAACGACACATTATACAGAACTGAAAAAATATGCGATCTCGACTTACGGAGTCCAGAACGCGTCCATGGAATTCAATGTCGAAACCTTGTCTCCGACCTATCATCTGACGATAGGAACTCCGGGCAAATCAAATGCTTTTGAAATATCACAAAAATTGGGGCTCCCGAGGGAACTGATCGACTATGCAAGGGGCTTGCTCGAACGAAATGATATCGTTTTTGAAGATGTCATTTCTTCGATCGAAAAAGATCGCAAGATAGCCGAAGAAGAACGCGATGAGGCCATGGCTCTTAAACGCCAGATCCTTCGGAAACAGGAAGAGCTTGAACTCGAGAAAGAAAAGCTTGCAGAGCAAAAACAAAAACTCATTGCAAGAGCAAAAGAGGAAGCAAGAGAAACGATCGTAGAGGCAAAGGAATTTGCAGAGCAGATCCGAAAAGAACTCAGAGAACTCGAAAAGAATCCGGATGTCGATGACCGCAACCGAAAGCATGAGGCCTTGCGCAAGAAACTGCGTGAAACGGACGAGAAATACAGAGAAAAAATCGTTGTCCCCGTCAATACTTCACCCGTAAAAGCGGCGGAGCTTCTACTTGGGGATACCGTAAAAGTCTTATCTCTCGACCAAATAGGAGAGGTCATTTCGCTGCCCGACGACCGCAACGAGATCAATGTTCAGATCGGCTTGATGAAGATCAATGTCAATGTTGCCAACGTCAGCCGCGTGAGCGGAAAACAGGCGAAGAAAATTCGGAAAAGCGGCGGAAGCAGTTTTTACCAGGACAAGGTGAGAACCATCGTTCCGACGATAACCGTTGTCGGGCAGGTCCTCGATGATGCCGTTATGAATGTTGACAAATATCTCGATGATGCGTATCTGTCAGGCTTAAAGGAAGTCACCGTCATCCACGGACGCGGCGCCGGAATACTGCGGGAAGGCCTCGGCCAAATGTTCAAAGTGCACAAGCATGTTGCGTCCTATCGCAAAGGAGCCTACAACGAGGGCGGCGACGGCGTTACCGTCGTTACTCTGAAATAGAAAACAAATGACAGAGGAGTAAAAAATGTATATAATAAGTTCATGTTTACTTGGAGAAAATTGCAGATATAACGGGGGCAATTTTGAAACCGACGCCGTAAAGAAATTGATTGAAGGTCATTCTTATCTTTCGGTATGCCCCGAGGTCGCAGGTGGATTTTCCACTCCGAGGCCGCCCGTCGAACTGCTTTCCGGGCGAGCCATAAGGCCCGATGGCGAGGATGTGACAGCCGGATTTATCAGAGGAGCTGAGGCTGTCTGGGAAGAAATCCAAAGCAAGATCCAAGAATCCGGAGAGACCATAGAACTTGCTGTTTTAAAGGCGCGGAGCCCTTCCTGCGGAGCGGAAATGATCTATGACGGTACATTTTCAGGGAAACGCGTTCCAGGTGATGGTGTCCTCACCGCATTTTTAAAAGAAAAAGGCATCAAGGTGATATCAGAGGAGGATCTAATATGATAAATTTTAAGAAAAAAATTGCGGACAGTCTGGCCGCTTGCATAGAAGGACTGAGCATAGAAGAAATCGAAGGAATGATCGAAGTACCTACCGACAATAAGCTTGGCGACTATGCATTTCCCTGCTTCCGACTGGCAAAGGCTATGAGAAAGGCTCCTGCAGCCATTGCAAAGGATATCGCCGAG
>CAZKCB010000299.1:0-2513 GCA_964550965.1 uncultured Oscillospiraceae bacterium | reverse complement strand
GCTCTGTACCAAATAGGACAATAAATTTTGGGCAGCCTTATTCATATTTGCAGATTCAGTCTTGTCCATCGCTTTTGAGATAAGAGCCGCGATGTCGTTTTCCTCTGAAACCGCTCCTTTATCGGATAAGACCACGCCAGGTGATCTGTCATCCATTGTACTCGCAGCGGCTGTTCTGTCATCTGCCATTCTCCCATTGCGCATGATTTTTGAATCCTGCGCAAGCATCGTCCTTAGTTCATCCAGGCTTTTTTCCGTCAGATTGCTGATCATTCTAAGTTCGTCGTTCAGGTTTGCAGCTGCCTCTTCGAGTCTCTGCGGATCCCCTTTGTCGAGGCGCACAACATGATGGATGATTGCCATGACATTATTTCTGATCCGTTCATTTTGGTGATACCTTTTAACCAGACGGCTCAGAATTGGGATGTACTCGTTTTTAAGAAATTTCAGGATTTCCTTCTGTTTTTCGGGTCCCTCCGAAATCAAGCCATCTAAAAACTTGATCTTTTTTTCCATCACGGCTTTGTCATCCTTAAAAAGCTGGGCCGGCAGATTCTTATTTAATGTGACAATAGCGTCAAGGGAATTCTGCTGGTGCACATAGCTATCAAAATATTTCAGCAATGTTGCGATCGCTTCCATTAATTTAGGCTGGTTTTCAGCTTTTGCAAGAATGCGAAGATTGTCAAAAAAGCTCCCGGAAAATACCGTTTCGCCTTTCTCTCTCGTCACTAATGCCTGAAGCATCATTTTGGGATCGATAAAAAGCTTCTCGAGGATCTCTAGCGGGATCTTCCCGGCTGAGGTTTCGGAAGCTTTCGTAAGCAGCACCATTTTTTTTAAGCTCTCAGCAAGAACATTGGTTTCTTTGAATAAGGGCGCAAAGATATCTTTGTTCAGATTCTGAAGCAAATTATGTTCAAAAGGATTTTTTTCATTTGTTTCGCTTTTGGGAGGTGATTTAACGACAATATTTGGATTGGTCAGATCGAAAACGCCTTCAGTCGGGATTTGCTTCGGCAGATTATGGACATGCTCTCTAGGAAGTATTGGCGATGTTATTTTTAGGCTATCAACCACAGTTTATTCCTCTTTGCTCATATTGGCCCGGCGATGCCTAACGCTTTTTTAAGGCTTCAATGATTTTGATCGCCTGAATGATATCTTCTATTCTGGCGTCTTGTGTCGCAAGGAGCAGTCGCTTTACTTCCGGTCGCTCCTGTATATAAACGATATGTCTTTTCAGGTCTTCGTTCGTTTCTGCTAGTTCGACGCTATTATTCTCTGTGTATATTTCGGCTGTGGTCACTCCCAAAATGCAGCAGATCTTATTCAGCATCTCCATGTCTATCGAATTTTTGCCAAGCTCCCAGGATGAGACGCTGCTATGGGTAACATCCAGTTTATCTGCAAGCTCCTTTTGAGTCATTTTTTTCATTTTTCGGTAGATTTTAATATTGTTTCTGACAGTGTCCTTAATGTGACTCATCTGAAATGGCCTCCAATAATTCTTCATAACAGCGATAGTTTTTTCGATGAGCATTGCCCTGATTTTTACAACAATAATCGAAGAATACTATATTTTCATATAAATGTCAATATAGCGAGGAGCTACCCGACGACTGTATCGTGGTCAAATGGTTGGAAATAAATTCTAATTTTTTTAAAACGGTCTAATTTTTTTTAACAATCTGCCGATAAAATAATATTAAGATGATAAGTCATGCGCCCCAATTTATTGACACAAATCATTATTTTTTAAATCATTATGGCAGGTATGTTTTTATGCGCGGATCCAGAACTATTAAATCAAATATTGGCAAGCATTTGGAAGATTACAGTTCGGAAACTCATCTTTGCTCCATTTATAATTCGTTTCAGGAGCAGCTTTCTGTTGTTGTGCCCTATATCAAGATCGGTTTGGCCCGCCAGGAACAATGCGTTTATTTTCATGACGAAAATACCAGCGAGGATCTTCTAATCGCGCTAAAAAGCAGCGGCATTGACGTTGACGCGGCAATTCATTCACATGCTCTTATGATTATTTCAAAAAAACAGATTGCCTGTAGATTTGACTGCCTAGATTACGTTCCGTTCCGGAATTTTCTGCCGGATGCAATAAGCAAGGCCAAATCAAGCGGTTTTAACGGCGTTCGTGTTTTAGCGGAAATGTCCTGTTCCTGGGATGCGCCATATAGCAGGGAACAACTTGTTGAATTTGTCGCGAAATTCCATCAGCTTTTCGAAAAAAACGATGCATCTTTGATTTGCCTTTACAATAGAAACAGTTTCCCTCCGGAAGTGATCGAGGAATTGATCTATATCCATCCGGTGATTATTTTTGCAGACTTGATTTGTAAAAATAAATATTATATCCCGCCCGAGGAATATCTTTCATCTGACTCTGCCGCGCATCGCGTCAATCAATTGCTGATCAGCATGAGCGTCAGTGAATATCTCCGCCAAAGAGGAAACAATTGAGAATTCAACTAATATTTTTTCAATTCCAGCCG
>CAZKCB010000298.1:0-2515 GCA_964550965.1 uncultured Oscillospiraceae bacterium | reverse complement strand
TCATCGCCGAGGCCGTTGCTTTCATAACTTTCCCACTTCTGTTTGCTCCATACTTCGACCCTGCTCATAACCCCGATAGTCACAAGCTCTTTGTCGATTTTAGCATGTTCTCTTAAATGCGCCGGGATCGTAAGTCTTCCCTGCTTGTCGATTTCACATTCGACTGCGCTTGAGAAAAAGTAGCGGACAAAGCTTCTGGCTTCTTTGCTGGCGATCGGGAGATCTGCGAGTTTATTTTCGAATTTTTTCCACTCATCAAGAGAATAAATAAAAAGGCAGTCGTCAAGCCCCTTGGTCAGTATGAACTGATGACCAAGTTCATCCCTGAATTTCGAAGGGATAATGATCCTGCCTTTGGCATCTATGGAATGTTGGTATTCACCGATAAACATCGTTTTTCTCCACTTTCCCTGCAACGATGTCTCCACTATACTCCACTTCGCTCCCTTTTGCAACATTTTAGACAAAAAAAATGGGTCTGTAAGGTCCATTCTCTCCCGTTTTTTTTGCTCTCTCTCCCATTTCAGGCCCTACCCACAACATTTGGTTGTCTTCATTAGAAGAGCACCTATATTTTGTTCTCAAGCACTAAAAAATCTCCGCCATTTTCGACTGGCGGAGATTCAAATTCTAAAGTTTTTCATGCCTGTTTTTTCTTTATTTTATCTTTTTTTAAGGAGCTTTAGAGCTTACTTTTTTGACTCTTTTTCCTTAACGTAAACCAGCATGCTGCTGCCGTGTTTTTCAGTCCTGACTTCAAATTGAGACATAGATCTGATAAAAGGTGTCAGCTTCTGGTACCCAAAATTTCGAACGTCAAAATCCGGATATCGCTTAAGAAGCATATTCCCGATATCTCCGATAAATACCCAATCGTCTTCTCCGGAATTTTCACGAATGATCATCTGCACCGCCTGTTTGATGGTTGCAAGCGTAGTCATTTCAGGTTTCATCTCGGCTTCGTCTTTGTTTTCGGTTTCCTCCGCCTCTTCAAAACCTTCGGGAATCGAAATCACGATCTTATCCTTTTTCTTTACTTCTTCGGATTTGGATTTGATGATGCGCTCTTTGATGTCTTCTTTCTTCTGCGCAGGTTCGGCTTGTTTTGCTGCCGCCTGCTTGTTTTCAGCATCTTTCGTCGCAAGGATATCGAGATACTTGAACTTATTGCACGCCACGACAAAGGGTTTTGGGGTTTTTCGTTCTCCCATTCCGACGACATCCATTCCCGATTCCCGAAGTCTGGCAGCGAGACGCGTAAAATCGCTGTCACTCGTAACAAGGCAGAATCCGTCGACGTTTCCGGAATAAAGAATGTCCATCGCATCAATGATCATAGCCGAATCTGTCGCATTTTTTCCGGTGGTATATCCATATTGCTGGATCGGTGCGATAGAATACTCCAAAAGCACCTTTTTCCAGGGAGCCATCGCCGGTTTGGTCCAGTCTCCATATATCCTTTTGTAAGTTGCCACACCCTCATATGAAATCTCATCGAGAATGAATTTGATGTATTTATCGGAAATGTTATCCGCGTCGATCAGGACCGCAAATCTATTTTCGTTTGCCATATATATCCTCCTTTTCTGCGCTGGTTTACTGTTCCGTTTTTTCGTGTATCACATCCTGCATGGTGTAAAATCCAGGTGCTTTTCCATTCATGAAGAAAGCGGCATCGACTGCCCCGCGCGCAAAGCAATCCCAGTCGTGCGCGTGATGTGTTATCTCGAGTCTTTCACCAAGACAGCCGAAAACTACAGTATGGCTGCTTGAAATATCCCCCGAACGGATCGAATGGAAATCCACAAAATCAAGATCGTTTTCGCTGCCAATGGCTTTCGCCATCGCCTCAGCCATCTCAATAGCGGTGCCGCTTGGCGCGTCCTTTTTATTGCGATCATGCATTTCTATGATATCGATGTCAGCCTTGCCAAGAAGTCCTTTTGCTGCGGTTGCGATCAGATCCTTCATAAGACTGACGACAAAAGAAGTATTTGAAGCCTTCAGGATCGGGATCTCTTTTGCGGCTGCTGCGATTTCACGGAGCTGTTCGCCGGAAAATCCGGTCGTGCCGCATATAAGAGGCTTTTTATGTTTTACGGCAATTCGAAGGGTTTCCATCGACAAATCAACAGTAGAGAAGTCGATCACCGCGTCGCAGTTTTCGATGACCGTTTCGAGGTCATCCACGACCGGAGCATTGATCTTATATCCCAAGCCCGACACAAGTCCTGCGTCTTGCCCGATATAATCTCTGCCCTTTGGTCCGAGTGCCGCGGATACATCGATCTTGTCTCTGTCCACCGCGACCCTTATGATCAGTTTTCCCATCTTTCCTTTTGGAGCCGTTACAATTACTTTCATATCTTCCATCCTTTCAGAAGTATACTATATTTTATTATAGCACAGCAGGGCAAAATTCGGAATTCATTTTGTACCGGCTTTCTTTTTATCAATAGCGTATAATTTATGTCACGAACACGCCTATTTTATTACCCAAAGTGTTTCGTTTCAA
>CAZKCB010000297.1:0-2522 GCA_964550965.1 uncultured Oscillospiraceae bacterium | reverse complement strand
AACTATGGAACAAGTTCGTGGGCTGATTCCTGATTTAAAAAATTATATCGAGGAAAAGGTGAGATTTTAGGAGGACTATTAAAAAATGGGCAAAAAGTATGTGTACTTATTTCAAGAAGGAAACGGCTCGATGCGGGAGTTGCTTGGCGGTAAAGGTGCAAACCTCGCTGAGATGACAAATTTAGGAATGCCGGTACCAGAGGGCTTCACTATTACGACAGAAGCATGTACGCAATACTACAAAGACGGTGAAACAATCAATGAATCGATTCGTGCCGAGATCATGGAGTATGTGAGAAAAATCGAAGAAGTTTCAGGAAGAAAGTTTGGAGATGTAAAGACTCCGTTACTCGTCTCTGTTCGTTCCGGTTCGAGAGCATCTATGCCGGGAATGATGGATACGATCCTGAACCTTGGTCTCAATGATGAAGTAGCCGCGGCTGTTGCCCAAAGGACAAATAATCCACGTTTTGTTTACGATTCCTACAGACGCTTTATTCAGATGTATTCCGATGTTGTCATGGAAGTCGGCAAAGCACATTTTGAAAAATTGATTACAGACATGAAGGAAAAGAAAGGCGTCAAGCTTGATACGCAACTTGATGCCGAGGATCTGAAAGAACTTGCACGGCAATTCAAAAAAGAATATAAAGAAAAGATCGGCGAAGATTTCCCGGACAACGCGGTAGACCAGCTGTTCGGAGCGATCAAGGCCGTATTCCGCTCATGGGATAACCCGAGAGCGGTATATTACAGAAGGATGAACGACATTCCATCTGATTGGGGCACTGCGGTAAACATTCAGAGGATGGTGTTCGGAAACAGAGGCGCGACATCTGGAACCGGTGTTGCATTTTCTCGCAGCCCATCCACCGGAGAAGCAAAGCTCTTCGGTGAATTTTTGATGAACGCGCAGGGTGAGGACGTCGTTGCCGGCATTCGTACTCCGCAAACGATCGAGCAATTAAAAGACACGAATCCGGAAGTCTATGAACAGTTCTACAAAATCGCGTATACACTGGAACAGCACTATAAAGATATGCAGGATATGGAATTTACCATTGAAGAAGGAAAGCTCTATATGCTTCAGACCAGAAATGGAAAGAGAACGGCCGCTGCTGCACTGAAGATCGCCTGTGATCTTGTCGATGAAGGACTGATCACAGAAAAAGAGGCTGTTTTGATGATCAATCCCAAACAGCTTGATGCTTTATTGCATCCTCAATTCGATCCGAATGCGCTGCAAGCTGCAAAACCGATCGGTACAGCGCTTCCTGCGTCACCCGGAGCGGCCTCGGGACAAGTTGTATTTAATGCTGAAGATGCCGCAGCTAAGGCGAAGGATGGCAAAGCTGTAATACTTGTTCGTCTTGAAACCTCACCGGAGGACATTGAAGGCATGCACTACGCGAAAGGCATTTTGACGGTTCGCGGAGGAATGACTTCCCATGCCGCTGTCGTAGCTCGCGGAATGGGCACATGCTGCGTTTCCGGCTGCGGAGAAATTAAGATCGATGAAGCAGCAAAAGTATTCACCCTTGGCGGAAAAACCTTCCACGAAGGAGATCGTATTTCACTTGACGGTTCTACCGGAAACATCTACGGTGAGGCAATACCGACTGTTGCCGCTACGATTTCAGGAGAATTCGGACGCTTGATGAAATGGGCCGATCAATTCAGGACTTTAAAGATCCGTACCAATGCAGATACACCGAATGATGCAGCGCAGGCTGTCAAATTCGGCGCTCAGGGAATCGGACTTTGCCGGACGGAGCATATGTTCTTTGATTCGTCAAGGATCGAAGCCATGAGAGAAATGATCGTTTCAAAAAATGAGGAGCAAAGAAGAATTGCACTCGCTAAACTCCTTCCGATGCAAAAGATGGATTTTGAGGGTATCTATGAAGCAATGCTCGGCTATCCTGTAACGATCCGCTTCTTGGATCCGCCGCTTCATGAATTCCTGCCGACGGATGAAGATGACATTAAGGAACTTGCAAAAGAAATGAAGATGGATATTTCTGAACTGAAAGCCATTATCGTTTCCCTTCATGAATTCAATCCGATGATGGGGCACAGAGGCTGCCGTCTTTCTGTTTCCTATCCTGAAATTGCAGAAATGCAGACTACTGCGGTCATAGAAGCTGCGATCAATGTGCAGAAAAAACATCCCGACTGGAATCTTGTGCCCGAAATCATGATCCCGCTTGTCGGCGAGGTAAAGGAACTTTCCTATGTTAAGGATATTGTCGTTGCAACTGCAGATAAGATCATTGCTGCGGCCGGAATCGAGATGAGATATCTGGTCGGTACCATGATCGAAATCCCGAGAGCGGCACTGACCGCTGATCAGATTGCGAAAGAAGCAGACTTCTTCTCGTTTGGAACCAATGACCTTACGCAGATGACTTTCGGCTTTAGCCGTGATGATGCAGGGTCCTTCCTCGGAGACTATTACGAAAAGAAGATCTATGAGAGCGATCCGTTTGCGAAGCTTGACCAGCAAGGTGTTGGAAAACTAG
>CAZKCB010000296.1:0-2525 GCA_964550965.1 uncultured Oscillospiraceae bacterium | reverse complement strand
CCCTTTGCTCAGCCTAAGACAGTTCGCCCCATCCCGCCGAAGGCCCACACCGGGGTCCGTCAGGCAAGGCGGGCCGCCTGCAATATCCTTGCCGATGTCCGCGGCAGACCCAAG
Organism: uncultured Oscillospiraceae bacterium; assembly: GCA_964550965.1. Lineage (GTDB taxonomy): Bacteria > Bacillota > Clostridia > Peptostreptococcales > Anaerovoracaceae > STD2-154. The sequence continues at coordinate 2,411 of CAZKCB010000296.1, read as the reverse complement.
CGCCCTTACCACTACTCCAACCCGTTCGAGGTGATCCCGCTCGGCCCGTCAAGAGGGATCTTCAGCTTCGGCTCGCTCCGGTTGTACGGCCTTCTGGGACGTTTTCTCTTCCAAAAGGATGATGTCTTCAAGCAGGTCAAGGCTCTCTCCGGTGGAGAGAAAGCCCGCCTGACCCTTCTAAAACTGATGCTGACGGGTGCAAATCTCCTGATCATGGATGAGCCCACAAATCACCTTGATCTTTCTGCAAAGGAGGTTTTTGAAGATGCTTTGCTCGATTTTTCAGGGACGCTCCTCATCGTTTCCCATGACCGTTATCTGCTCAACAAAGTTCCGACCCGAATCTTTGAGTTGAATGAAACCGGCATCGAAAGCTTTCTTGGCGGCTACGACTATTATGTCGAGAAAAAGCAGGCCATCGCTTCCGGCAAAACCTATCTTCAGGAACTCGGCAAAATGGCAGGAGGCCCGGCCAGAGATTCCGAAACAGAAGCCCAGGAAGAGGCTCTGTCTCTTCGCGAAAAGAAACTGGAGGAGCGTCGGATCGCAAAAGAACAAGAGGCAAAGCGTCGTCGCGAAGAAAAAGATCTTGCCGCTACGGAAGAACGGATCGCGGAATTAGAAGAAAAAATATTACTTTTAGAGAAGGAAATGTGCAAGGAAGAAATCTTTTCCGACCATAGCGTTTTGCTTAAGTATTCAAGGGAAACGGAAACTGCGAAAGCCGATTTAGCCAAAGCTTATGACCATTGGTTACAATTGCAATAATATTTCAAAATAGTGTTGCAGTATTTAAAACGGTAACTTATAATAGGCTTACTAAAACACCAGCGGAATGTTTTTGGCTTCCGCAAAATCTATGGAGGTAGATTATATGATATTTGAAAAAATAAAAGAGATCATTGTGGAGCAGCTCGGAGTCGAAGAAGATGCCGTCATGATGAACACCTATCTTATGAAGGATCTGGAAGCAGATTCCCTCGATGCCGTAGAAATCATCATGGCAATCGAAGACGAATTTGATCTCGAGGTGCCCGATGAGGACGCAGAAAAGTTCCAGACAATCGGTGACATCGTAAAGTATGTCGAAGAAAACATCAACGAATAACCGATATACTTGTTATAAAAAAATGAATTTCAAGTAAAAAATTGCACCCCCGATGTCAGAGGCTATAAGAACTAGCAGTAGCATTCGGAGGTGCTTTTTATATGTTTTTGTTTCTATAAGGAAGATTGCAGATCAATAATCAGCTTCGATGTCAAAGCTTGCGCTGGCATCAAGGAACAAGTCGCTCGTATACCCTGCCTTGTACCTGTAATAGGCCGCACAGGCTACCATAGCGGCATTGTCGGTGCAAAGGATCGGGGGAGGGCAGAAAAGCTCAATGCCCCTCTTTTGGCAGGCCTCTCCAAGATGCTCACGAAGCAGTGTATTTGAAGCAACTCCACCTGCAAGCACAAGCTTTCTGCTCTTCGTCATTTTCGCAGCGATCATTGCTTTATCCACGAGAACGTCAACGACAGAAAGCTGAAAAGCCGCAGCAACATCGGCTGCCGGGATCTCATTCCCTTTGAGTTTCTGGGTGTTGATATAATTCAACACTCCGGTTTTCAAGCCGCTGAAGCTGAAGTCGAGACTTCCTTTTTCCAGCATAACGCGTTTGAATTCCACACTATGCGGATCGCCGTGCTTTGCCGCCTTGTCAATGGCAGGGCCTCCCGGGTAACCAAGTCCGAGCACTCTTGCGATCTTATCAAAAGCTTCGCCCGCCGCATCATCTCTTGTACGCCCCAAAATCTCATAATGGGTATAATCCCTGACGCGGATCAGATGTGTGTGTCCTCCCGAGACGACAAGCGCTAAAAACGGCGGTTCCAGCTCTTTATATTCGATGAAATTCGCACAGATATGGCTCTGGATATGATGAACGCCGATCAGCGGTTTGCCGCTCGCAAACGCGATCGCCTTTGTTGTCGCTACGCCAATGAGCAGCGCGCCGACAAGTCCGGGGCCGCAGGTGACTCCGATCAGATCGACCTCCTCCTGCAAAACACCCGCTTCTTCCATTGCCTGTGTATAAACGCTGTTGATATTGTTCAAATGATGCCTTGAAGCGATCTCCGGAACGACTCCGCCGAATACCCGGTGTACATCGATCTGCGAAGAAATGACATTGGAAAGCACATCCCTCCCGTCAGCAACCAAAGCTACGTAAGTTTCGTCGCAGCCTGCCGCAACGGCCAGTGTAACAAATCGCACGTCCTTCATAGCTGCACCAACCCCTTTTCTTGTTGTTCATCCCGATAACGCCACATGATCAAAGCGTCTTCTCCGTGATCTTCATAATATTTCGGCCGTTTTCCCACACCCTTCAATCCAACACGTCAAGCGAACGTGTCTGCAGCCTCAT
>CAZKCB010000295.1:0-2551 GCA_964550965.1 uncultured Oscillospiraceae bacterium | reverse complement strand
TTTGGCTTCCGAATATGATGCAAGTGTCAAGAAAACTATAGCTTCTCTTGCCAAAATCATTAATGATGAGGTCGACGACAAATACAAGTTTCAAAATGGTGATATCGTCGCAGAAAAGACTTTGACAAAAGAAGTTCGCGATTATATGCAGAACTATTTAGATAATAAAACAACTTTTGCCAGTGAGACCGCTGCTGCAAACATAAAAGTATCTTATGGAAAACTCTCTGCTGCGAGTCAAGCAGAATTTAAACGAGTTGTGCTTGCAAATGTAGACCTTATCGACCTCAGCAAGCTCAGATCCTTTTTCGGATTTTAATGGCTGAAGTTCTTTTATAATAGTTTTAGGGAACTTTGGCAGAACGTATACAGTCAAATCTGGGAAATGAAAAAGCAAAAGGGTACAGGGGAAAGAAGATCATGAAGCGAAAGAAAAAAGCAGGACTGACGATAGTTATCATACTTGCCGTATTGGGGATCGGAATCTTTGCAGGATATCAGATGCTATTCAACCATATCGATCCAATCGAGCAGGCCGTGATCGATGATGAAGTTGGAAGCATTACAGATGAGATCCTTGATGACATCAAAACCGGTGAGGCGGCTACTGGTGAAGTGCAGGAGGATCCGACGGCAGTTGACTCGGGCACTGTTGAAGCAGAGACGGAGAGTGAAGACAGCAAGAAGCCTGTAAGTGAAGAAGAAAAAATCCTTTCTTTATATAACGCTGGCTTCTTAAAGCTTCAAAACGAGGGAAATGCAATCATAGACCGTCTTGTTGCCGGCATTAAGGCGGATTTTGCCGCCTTGCAGGCAGAAGGAGCGGGAAAAGCAGACTATGCAAGGCTTGCGGCTTCTTATACAAACAGAGCAAACGCATATGAAGCGGGCATGGATTCTTCCGTTGATGATCTTCTTGCAAATCTTGAAGAGGATCTTTCGGAGGCAGGCGTTTCTGATGCGAAAATCGAAGCTTCAATAAAAGAATATCAACAGGCTTATGAAGAACAAAAAACCATTCGGCAGAATAAAATATTAGACAAAGCAAAAGCCTTTTTGTAGAAGAATACATTGACAGAACACATCTCGCATGATATTCTACTAAAGCAACAATAAGCAGAAGTCATCCGCTTCTCACCTTACGGCTTACGCTGTAGCGGTTCATAAAGACACTGGATAAGTGGTTTTGGAGCGGATACTATAGTAACCCGCTTTTTTATTTAGGAGGTGCAGTACAAATTATCAAGGAAAATATGATCAACGAAGAGATTCGTGATAAGGAAATCCGCGTCATCGATAGTGACGGAGCGCAACTCGGTGTTATGAAAACCGAGGACGCTATGCAACTGTCCATAGACAAAAAACTGGATCTGGTCAATATCGCCCCTACCGCAAATCCGCCGGTCTGTAAGATCATGGATTACGGTAAGTATCGTTATGAGCAGCAGAAAAAGGAAAAGGAAGCACGTAAAAAGCAAAAAACCATCGAAGTAAAAGAGATTCGTCTTTCTACCTTTATCGAAGATCACGATCTGATGGTCAAAGCCAACAATGCCATCAAGTTCTTAAAAGAGGGAGACAAGGTCAAGGTCAGCCTGCGCTTTAAAGGCCGGGAAAAAGACTACGTCCATGTCGGGCAGCAGGTCATGGCAAAGTTTGCCGAAACGATTGCTGAAGCAGGCATCGTGGAAAGAAGACCTGTCTTTGAAGGCAGAAGCTTGATAATGATACTGACACCAAAAAATGATTAGCAGAATACATCTTTTCGCAGGAGGAATATAATAATGGCAAAGATGAAATCCCATAGAGGAGCAAGTAAAAGATTCAAACTGACTGGAACAGGAAAAGTTTCGAGACATAAGGCTTACAAGAGCCATATCCTTACCAAAAAAAGCGCTAAGAGAAAAAGAGGACTTCGTCAGGGAACACTTCTGACCAGTGCGGATGAAAAGCGCATTAAGTCAGTTCTTAGCGTATAATTAGAGGAGGTAGGAGAGAATGGCAAGAGTAAAAAAAGGAATGAATGCCAAAAAAAGACATAATAAAGTATTGAAACAGGCAAAAGGTTTTTACGGACTGAAGAGCAAAGTATTCAGATGTGCAAACCCCGCCGTAATGAAAGCACTTGCTGCGGCTTATGTCGGACGCAAGAATAAGAAAAGAGACTTCAGAAGACTCTGGATCGCCAGAATCAACGCAGCTGCAAGAATGAACGGCATGTCTTACAGCAAGCTTATGAACGGCCTCAAGATTTCAGGCATTGAAATCAACAGAAAAATGCTTTCAGAAATGGCAATCTATGATGCGGCTGGTTTCACAAAGCTTGCAGAAACTGCAAAAAAAGCACTCGCAAAATAGAATAAAACGGAAAACATTCCGAAAAAGTATAGAGCCCCCTTGTGTTACGACGCTTTTCAGCGTAGGCATGAGGGGTTTTTATGTTGGGAATTATTTACAAAAATATAGTAAAAAATGATTACCCCTGTTTAAGAAAATCCGCAGATGGTATAATAATATTGTTATAGAAAGCAAAACCGGCGCCATACGCGCT
>CAZKCB010000294.1:0-2555 GCA_964550965.1 uncultured Oscillospiraceae bacterium | reverse complement strand
TTTAAAACTTCACCGCTATTTAGTGGGATTGTCGTTGGCATCCCATGAACGACTTGATCATTTGGGGAACAGCACAATGCATTAGGATAATTATGATAACCTTTAAAAGCTGCCTTAGCTTTACGCTTCTTGACCTCGTAGTTTGCGATGTCCTCTAAATCCTGCGTGGTCACTCCTGGCTTAACTTGCTCTTTAAGCAAAGCAAGAATTTCAGCAACCATCTTACAAGAAATCTTCATTCTTTCGATCTCACGAAGAGACTTAAGAATGATCACATGGACACCCTTCAAGAAAAACGCTGATCTGCTGCTGTATTTCTTTTATCGTTCCCGTTCCATCAACGTGTCGCAGCAGACCGGACTTATCATAATAATCTTTTAGCGGGGCTGTCTGCTGTCCATAAACATTGAGCCTATGTAAAATTGTAGCTTCTTGATCATCTTCACGCTGAACTAATGCATTACCGCACAAATCACAAAGATCAGGTCTCGCCGGCGGATCATATGTTATATGATAACCCTTACCACAAACAGAGCATGTACGCCTTCCAGACAACCGATGAACTATAAGTGCGTCATCAATATCAAGAGACACCACTGCATCTATTTCTCGACCAATTTCTGATAACATTTTATCAAGAGCATCGGCCTGTGGCATTGTCCTCGGAAAACCATCCAGAATAAAACCGGAATCGCAATCAGGTTGTGCTAGACGTTCTTTTACAATACCCAGAACGACTTCATCCGAGACAAGACCACCTGACTCCATGATCTCTTTTGCCTTTAAACCAAGCGGTGTTTGAGTCTTAACCGCGGTCCGGAGCATATCTCCTGTTGACACCTGAGGAATACCAAAGCGCTCAACAATAAACTGAGCTTGCGTACCTTTGCCGGCACCTGGAGGTCCAAAAAGAATCAGGTTCATACTACTTCCTACCCCTAATTCTCACACCTTTTAAAAACCCCTCATAATTACGGGTAATTAAATGAGATTCTATCTGGGCAACCGTGTCCATGCCAACACCTACCGCAATCAACAATGCTGTCCCGCCAAAAAAGAACGGTAAATTAAATTTACCAATAAGAATTGAGGGGAGAACGCAAACAACTGAAATATAGATAGCACCAGCAAAAGTCAGCCGTGTGAGAACACTGTCCATAAAATCAGACGTTTCCTTACCCGGCCTGATCCCTGGAATGTATCCACCGTGCTTCTTAATATTTTCAGCGACATCTATCGGATTAAATGTTACAGCCGTGTAGAAGTAGCAGAAAAACACAATAAAGACAACATAAAAAACATTATATGCCCAATTGCCTGGCGATAAACTTTTTGCTGCCTGCTGAACCCACGGGATATTTATGAAATTAGCAATTGTCGCCGGAAACATAATTATCGAGGAAGCAAAAATAGGCGGTAGTACTCCAGCCATGTTTACCTTGAGTGGCAGATGAGATGACTGGGCATTGAATGTCTTTAGACCTACAACTCGCTTGGCGTAGTGAATGGGGAGCCGACGCTGTCCTCGTTCAACAAAAACAATACCGGCTACAACTGCAAACATCAACGCCAGAACAAATATTATTACAAACAGAGAAATCTGACCGGCATTAAGCAACTTTATGGTATTGCCAACCGCTGTCGGTATCCCAACCACGATACCCGCAAAAATGATAAGGGATATACCGTTACCTATCCCTTTTTCAGACATTTGTTCACCAAGCCACATAATAAACGCAGTGCCGGCCGTAAGCGTAAGAACGGTCATAAGCCTGAACGACCATCCTGCGTTAGGCACGACCAGCTCTCCTGCCGGACCACGCATACTTTCAAGACCGATAGCAATGCCGAGCCCCTGAACAACGCTCAAAACAATTGTACCGTATCGCGTATATTGGATTATCTTTTTACGACCTGATCCACCTTCCTTGGAAAGCTTTTCTATTGCAGGAACTACAACCGTAAGCAACTGGAAAATGATGGACGAAGAAATATAAGGCATAATTCCCAGCGCAAAAACGCTGAGCCGCTCAAGCGCTCCGCCAGAAAACATGTCAAAAAGGCCTAGGAGTGTTCCCTGGGCCTGCTTGAAAAAATGAGACAGTGCTATGCGATCTATACCCGGAGTTGGAATATGGCATCCAATGCGGTACACGGCAAGCATACCCAATGAAAACAATACTCTTCTCTTGAGTTCAGGAATCTTGAAAATATTCTTAAGTGCTTCAAGCACTAGATTTTCTCCTCTACAGTTCCGCCAGCTGCAATAATTTTATCTTTTGCAGATTGACTAAACTTGGTAGCTGAAACCATCAGTGATTTTGCAATATCGCCATTACCAAGAATTTTAACTTTTGCATTCGAACTATTAACCAGCCCCGTAGCAATAAGGGTTTCTAAATTAACAGTGGCTCCCGCCTCGAACACCTCAAGCTGCTTGAGATTTACAATAGCATATTCAATTCGCCCATAAGGCGTAAAACCACGCTTGGGGAAACTTCGCTGCAAAGGCATTTTGCCGGGGGCAACCCGGAAAGATCGGACCGGCAGTTCAA
>CAZKCB010000293.1:0-2582 GCA_964550965.1 uncultured Oscillospiraceae bacterium | reverse complement strand
TGCTGAGTTCATTCTCAATGGTCTTCGGCGCAAGCGCAGAAGATGTTACGTTTGCGGATATGCCTGACAATTGGTCGACCGCAGCATTGAAAGCAGCCGTTAGCAATGATTTGCTCAAAGGATATGAGGTCAACGGAAAGACACTCATCGAAGCCGAGAAATCACTGACACGTGCAGAAATGGCGACTGTTGTGAACCGCGCATTTGCTGCCACCGGAAAAGCAAACATTTCAACGGCAAAGGATGTACCTTCTTGGGCATGGTATGCGCCGGAACTTGCAAAAGCTGTACAGATGCAGACCTTTGCGCTGGCTGACACGATGCGCCCTAACGATAAAATAACGAGGCAGGAAGCTTTCGCAGTTCTTTCCAGAGCTTTTAAAACCGCAGTTTCTGATAAAGATTATTCTGCATTGAATGCATTTTCCGATAAAGCCAGCATTTCGTCTTGGGCACTTGCCGATCTCACAGGACTCAAAGAAGCCGGATACATCGAAGGCGCAGGTGGAAAACTCAATCCGCTTGGAAATATAACGAGAGCAGAGTTTGCAACCGTTATGAACAAACTTGTAAAACAGTATATTGATACGGCAGGCACGGTGAATACCGTTGCGACCGGAAACGTATTGATCCGTAAAGCGGGAGTTACTCTTCAAAATTTGACGATCAAAGGTGATCTCATCATCGGCGACGGTGTCGGCGAAGGAGAAGCGACCCTTGATAACGTAAAAGTGGAAGGCCGCACAGTAATCAGAGGCGGTGGTGTCAATTCCATCATCATCAAAGGAAATTCAAGTGTTGGTAAAGTCATCGTATCAAAAGTAGACGGTAAGGTCAGTGTCAAAGTTCAAAACGGTGCTGATGTCGAAGTCGTATTTATCGATGACGGATCTGACGATGTAAACATTGAAGGAAAAATCGGAACTCTTGAAGTTGCCGGTGACAAAGTAACTGTAACGGCGACTGGCGCAACTGTAGCTTCAGCGGTAGTCAGCGGTACAGAATCGAAAATCGTTGTTGGCACCGGATCGACGGTTGCAAGCGGATCTATCTCCGGAGCATCTTCCGGAATCGAAGTTGCAAAGGGCGGCACGGTAACGACTCTTACGGTAAGTGGTACAAATGCTTCCGTAACAGGAACCGGAACGGTTACCACGGTAACCGTTACAGCGACCGGCGACAATGCGAAGGTCAGCACACCGAACACAAAAACAACAGCAGACAGTGGAGCTACCGGTGTTACTTCTGGCGGACAGGCTGTTCCGGCAGGTGGTTCAGCTACCAATAATGCTACAGGAGAAGGCGCAGTTGTAAGTCAGCCGAGCGCACCTGCCGGCGGCGGCGGTGGCGGCGGCGGCGGAAGCAGTGTGTTGACTCCGGTATTGAATATAAGTTCGATAACCTATGGCGCTGGTAATACACCTGTTGTGGTCAGCGGAGGTGCTTATACCATCCCGGCAGCAGCGACCGCTGCAAACACTAAGATCACTGTATCAATAACCAATTACAGCAATGTGACCCATAGCGTTTCTCTTCAAATTAAAAATGGAAGCAATCAGACGGTTGCTGCCCTAAATGGAACAGGGATCTCTTATAATGCAATCGCCTTGTTAACTGGGCATACCGTGACTTTTAGCAACTTCTTTACCATGCTCGATCAACTTGCCGGAGAGGAAAACGGCTACTACCTGAATACAGGCGGGACACAAGTAAATGTAGTTACTGATCCTCTTCATCCAGAGGATTCGACGCCCTTTACCAATGCAATTACCGCTATGTTTGGAAGAATGGATGATGATGGCGAAACATACACCATAAATGTATCGCTTACCCCTGCCGGGGGAAGTGCTGGTACAGAAACGATACTGGTACGGAAACAGCCGGTGCTATAAGAAGGTAGTTTTATGTAGGGTGAGCGAGATTGTTCGCTCACCCTATTTTACTTTTAAGAAAAAGGAGCAAGCTTGTCCAATGAAAAGAATCTTGCCAAAAGGAATATGCGTCTTTCTGATATTAATAATGTTACTACCTTCATCGGGAGTTTTTGCTTCGGATTTTTCTGATGTTTCGGATTCTGATGTCCTCGCAAAAGATATACAAACACTTTCTCTCGGTGGCTACATCAATGGCTATCCTGATGGATCTTTTCATCCGGAAGGGAGCATCACGCGAGCAGAATTTGTTCGTATTGCAAACGGAATTTTTGGATACAAAGGCACAAGCAATATCAGTAATTTGTTTAGCGATGTCAAAGCCGGTGCCTGGTATTATAATGATGTGATGCTGGCGCAGCAGGCCGGATATATCCTTGGATACATGGATGGGACTTTTCGCCCGAATGGAAAAATAACCAAGGAAGAGGTTGCCGCCATTTTTGATCGCATTCTTTCTTTGGATCTTAGTGTGACGGCAGAGCAAGTCGGTACTGTCAAAATTTCAGATGGGATTTCTTCTTGGGCCGGAAATTCAGTTTTTCGAGTTACCTCAATTGGTCTAATGGGAGTAGATGATCGTTCAAAGTTTGCGGCAAAGACAAAAATAAACCGTGGACAGGTAGTTTATGCTTCGGCAAGGGCTCTCGA
>CAZKCB010000292.1:2096-2588 GCA_964550965.1 uncultured Oscillospiraceae bacterium | reverse complement strand
GGTGGTATGGCATTTGTATCGCTCTTGGAATGCTTCTTGGGCTTTCAGTTGCCTACCGCAGGGCGCCCCTTCACGAAATAGAGCGGGAACGTCTGGTCGACCTTGTTCTTGTCAGCTTACCGATGGGCATCCTTGGCGCGCGGCTTTATTATGTGTTTTTTAATTGGGATTTTTATCAGGGAGACTTTTTTTCGATCATCAATCTGCGTTCGGGAGGTCTGGCGATCCACGGAGGATTGCTGTTCGGCATTTTGACCGCAGTGATCGCATGCAGGGTCCTTAACATCAATCCTTTGAATCTTTTGGATCTTGTTGCTCCGGGCATTGTCCTTGCACAGGCTTTTGCCAGACGGGGCAGTGAATTAGTTCTGGAAGCGCATGACGGTCCCACAAACCTTCCTAGGTCACTTTCACTCGCTACCCAGTAGTAGTACCCACTCTGCTCGTATGACGACATTTTGACCTATTTAACGTTCCTCAACCTCGGTGTTC
>CAZKCB010000292.1:0-2086 GCA_964550965.1 uncultured Oscillospiraceae bacterium | reverse complement strand
CGATGCCGAGATACAGCGCGGCCAGCGCGGCGGTTGCCGAGAGATTTGGCAGAGAGGGCTATTATTTCAATCAGGAAGGGCATGGCTGTCCGACAGACCTTCCCTGGGCAAATTCGGTCGAGGGCCATCTGGTGCTCCCGATCTGCCTGTATGAGTGTATTTGGTGCTTTTTACTGTTCCTGATCCTTGTGTGTATCGATAACAAAGGTACGTTCCACGGCCAAACGTTCCTGCTTTACGGTATGCTCTACTCGGTCGAACGCTTTTTCGTTGAATCATTGCGCACCGACAGTCTCATGATCGGCGACTTCAAGGCTGCCCAGATCATCAGCATCGTTATTTTTGTTTTGTCTATGCTTGCATATATCATGCTGCGCCGTCGGCAGGGCCGAAAGAACCGTATGTTTTACTAATATCAGTTTACCCGTTCTGCTCGATTTTTAACATTCAAATAGTCGACCAGAGCTGCTGTTTTAAGGAGAAAATACCAATGAAATTAGGCATCGTAGGCTTGCCCAACGTCGGCAAGAGCACGCTTTTCAACGCGATCACAAAAGCCGGCGCAGAAGCCGCAAACTATCCCTTCTGCACGATCGAACCGAATGTCGGTGTCGTAACCGTTCCGGACGAACGTTTAAAGGTCCTCCATGATATGTATAATGCAAAGAAGACCGTTTATACGACGATCGAATTTTTTGATATTGCAGGACTTGTAAAAGGGGCCTCCAAGGGTGAAGGGCTCGGGAATAAATTTCTCGGTCACATCAGAGAGGTTGCAGCAATCGTTCACGTCGTACGCTGTTTCGATGATCCAAACGTCGTCCACGTAGACGGAAGAGTAAATCCCCTTTCCGACATCGAGACGATCAATCTGGAACTTATTTTTTCAGACCTTGAGATCATCGACCGCAGGATTTACAGAGCACAAAAGAATCTGAAAGGCGACAAAAGCCTTCAAACGGAAATAGATCTTCTGCAAAGAGTAAAGTCGGCTTTGGAATCCGGAAAAACTGCACGTTCCATTGATTTCAGCGATGAAGAAAAAGAACTTGTAGACTCTCTTGAACTCCTGAGCAACAAGCCGGTGATTTATGCAGCAAACGTTTCAGAAGACGAGATCGCAGATACAGAAGGAAATGAATACGTAAAAGCGGTGCAGGCTTTCGCTGCAAGTGAAGAGTCCGAGGCGGTCGTGATCTGCGCGAAACTGGAAGCAGAGATCGCAGAGCTGGAAGAAGACGAAAAAGCCGCATTTCTTGAGGACCTTGGAATCACAGAATCAGGTCTTGACAAGCTCATCAAAGCTTCCTATCACCTGTTGAATCTGATCTCTTTCCTGACAGCCGGAACACCGGAAGTCAGAGCCTGGACGATCCGCCGCGGCAGTAAAGCCCCTCAGGCCGCAGGAAAGATCCATACAGACTTCGAAAAAGGCTTTATCCGGGCCGAAACCATTCCCTATGACAAACTGATAGCCTGCGGTGGGAATCTCGCCACAGCGAAGGAAAAAGGCCTTATCCGCTCCGAAGGAAAAGAGTACGAGGTCAAAGACGGAGATGTGATCCATTTCCTGTTCAATGTGTAAGCTTAATTAAATTGATCTAAAGAGGGCAGCAAGTGCCTGTTTACCTCGGAAAACGCTCGTTCACTGAAGCTTTCATTGAACTCGGACGTTTTCTACGGCAAATAGGCACTTCCTGCCCTTATTTATTTATTATTTTTGATTTTCTTGTTACATTTGTTCAGGAGCCGTATCTTCGCCGGTGATTTTTTCTTCTTGCATGATCATTCGATTTTCCTTTATTCTCCGGGTATTTTCTTTCGTCCTTAATGACAAGGCATTCAGTAAGTCCAACGGACTCTCCCCGTCAGCCGGGTAGGTAACAAAAGCGTGTGAAATTTCATAATTACTCAGGTTAGGGTTGGAATCTTTGCATTCCTGAAATTTATCAGTTATTTTAGTGATGATACTCTGCGTATGAGCCTCGTCACAAAACGGAAAAAAACCCAGATGGCTTTGGAACCCATGCTGTATGTATATATCGGATTCCCAGAAAAGCGACTTCAGTTCCTTGTAAAGGTTTTC
>CAZKCB010000291.1:0-2612 GCA_964550965.1 uncultured Oscillospiraceae bacterium | reverse complement strand
AGATCGTTACCATCGGCGGTATCTATGGAACCGTTGTAAAAGCGAAAGAAGAACAGCTTGTTATTCAAGTTGGCGCAGACAAAACGAAAATCGAAATTGCAAGATGGGCCGTATCCAAACTTCTTAATGAAGAACCGGCCGGAGCAAGAACGAAAAAATCTTCCGTAGACGAAAATGACACGGAACCCGAGACTAAAAAAATCAAGCCTAAAAAATTGGAAAAGAGCGTTTCAACAGCTCCTGTTTCTGAAACTGCAGAAGAAACAACAGAGAACACAGAGAACACTGCAGAATAGAAATAGTGTCGTGTTGCGACCCTGTACCTTATCGGTGCAGGGTTTTTAATTCGCTTCAAAAATGTTCCAAATTTGATTTTCATTCGGTAAAACGCAGAAAAGGAACGCATTTTGCTTGTGGAAGATGACAAAAAGTAGTAGAATATTCTGTAAGTATTTTATAAGCGAGAGAAGGGAACATTAGAATGAAAAAAGCACTGGCGGCGCTGCTGACTATACTAATTATTGCGGGCGCTATAACAACTCTTTCGGGCGTCGGCCCATCATTCCTCGATAAGATCAAGCTTGGTCTTGATTTTAAAGGAGGCGTCTATGTAGTAATGCAGGCAGAGACTGATGCTACAGGAAAAGAACTTGCTCAACTGATGGAACAGACACAGACCATCATTGAAGACCGAGTAAATAAAATGGGACTTTCCGAACCGGTCGTTACGATCGAAGGAGAAGATAAAATACGAATCGAGCTTCCGGGCGCTGATGATTCGGCTAAAGCCATTGAAACGATAGGAAAAACGGCACAATTGCAATTTCTTCTCGGAGACGGAACACTCGTCGTTGACGGAAGTATGATCAAAGATGCCAGTATCGGCAAGGATGAAAAAGGCTTCAATGCAGTTGACCTCGAATTTGACCCCGAAGGAGCGGCCGCTTTCGAAGAAGGAACAAGAAGAGCTCTTTCCGGAGAAGTAATCAACCCTTCAACAGGAAAACCTGATAATACTATCTATATCGTGCTTGATGGTGATGTCATATCCTATCCGGGAGTCAGCCAGGTGATTTCGGGAGGAAAAGCCCAGATCACAGGAAACTTTACAGATGACGAAATGACTGAGCTTGCAATGCTCATCCGTGGAGGTGCACTTCCTGTAGGTTTGACGGAAGTACAGACCTCTTTGATCGGACCGAACCTTGGAATCGATTCCCTGCATTCGAGCATCATTGCAGGGGCCATCGGTGTCGGACTCATTTTGGTCTTAATGATCGGGATGTACTGGATCATGGGTGTTACCGCTGACATCGCCTTGCTTTTATATATTATGATCGTATTTGGTATTACCGCTCTGTTATCACAGGTTTTGAACCTTCCTGGAATCGCCGGCGTCATCCTGGCTATAGGAATGGCCGTCGATGCAAATGTCATCATATTTGCGAGGATCAAGGAAGAATACTATAACGACAAATCACTTCGCGTATCTGTCGACTCCGGATTCCGGAGAGCACTTGCAACGATCATCGATTCGCAGCTTACCACACTGATTGCCGGGATCGTGCTTTATGAGATGGGAACCGGACCGGTCAAAGGCTTTGCTGCAACGCTCATGATAGGTATTGTCGTCAGTGTGTTCACAGCTGTTATCGTAACGCAGTTCTTGTTAAAAACAGCTGCCGAGACAAAATTGCTGGGAAACCCGAAAGTATTTGGATTCCCGACAACAAAAAGATTTTCGTTTAAGCGTGAGTTTTCCTTTATGAAATACAGAAAGATTTTCTATATCGTATCTATTGCGATCATCGTGATCGGGATTGGCACGACTGCAATCAGAGGCTTCAATTATGGTATCGATTTTACCGGAGGAACGATGCTCCAACTCGATATGGGAAAAACGGTAAGTGTCTCAGAGGTGCAGAAAGTCCTTTCTGAAAATGACATTGACGCAAATGTAGTGCATGCAGGGAAAAACAATACCGAGGTCATCATCAAGACGACACAGTCTCTCGATAATGAAGCACGGCAGGTCGTTTTGAAAGATATGTATGATGAATTTGGAATCACAGCGAAAGATGTTATCTCTGCAGATCAGTTCAGCGCATCGGTCGGAGATCTGTTAAAACAAAATGCAGTAAAATCCGTCGCGATTGCCATGATCGCAATGCTTATTTATATTATTGTCCGATTCGAATGGAAATTTGGTGTGGCATCTCTTGTGGCGCTGTTGCATGATATTTTGATTATGATTTCGGTTTACGGCTTCTTCCAAATCCCAATCAACAATCCATTTATCGCAGGCATTTTGATTATTGTCGGTTATTCGATCAACGATACGATCGTAGTCTTTGACCGCGTCAGAGAAAATCTGAAATTTATGAAGAAAACAAAGATAGAAGAGCTTTTGGATAAGAGCATCAACCAGACCCTGGTTCGTTCTCTGATGACCTCCGCAACAACGGTCATAGCAATCATTCCGCTTTATATCATGGGCGGAACGACTCTCAGAGACTTTACTTTACCGCTGATTGTCGGTATTGTAGCCGGAGCCGCATCTTCGATCATGATTGCAAGCCCGCTTCATTACGCACTAACCATGCCGACAAGCA
>CAZKCB010000290.1:0-2612 GCA_964550965.1 uncultured Oscillospiraceae bacterium | reverse complement strand
TAGAGCTTAAGGATAATTAAATCTGGATTTACACCATTCCTCCGTCCGCGCATTCAATATCCACCATTAACCAATTCGGACCCTTCCTTTTCATTTTTTTGATTTCGGCAAAAAACGCCCTGGCCTGTGCGGCTGTGATCTGATCTTCGGGGTTCTGTTCGTCAAGCTTGATGTATTTGCCGAGGCACTTCACCCCTACCTTTGCGCTAAAGTTGTTTAACAGCAACCCTGTCGGCAGTGCGATCCGAATCGTCGGCGCATCGTTTGATTTCACATAGATCCTCATGGCTATTCCACCACGATTTCCACGATATCGCCTTGGGCGCTTTCCACTTCGACAAGCTTTCCGATCAGTCCTTTTTCGATCATTTCAAGCAGCTGCGCGAAGTCGATTTCTTTGAGCGCTTCATTGCCGGAAACCTGAGGGATCTTCATACCCATTTCCAAGCCTAGCTTTACCAATGGGATCGGAAGATTTACCTTGACCTTGTCACCTTCCGCCGAATTTACGCGGATGCGAAAGACCAGATCATCGATATTTTTTCGCTCTTCGATCGGCAAGATCTGGGTTTCCTTTTTGGGTTCGTTTGAAAACAGGCTGTCGATCGTTACGCCGAATAGCTGTGCGATCTTCGGAAGCAGCATGATATCCGGGCAGGAGATGTCATTTTCCCACTTTGATACCGCTTGCGGAGAAACACCGAGCCGTTCCGCCAGTTCTTCCTGTTTTAGTCCTTTTTCTTTTCTCAGATCCGAAATCTTTCTTCCTATTGTATTTTCCATAATACCTCACTCCTAACTATGGCTGTTGAGTTTTGTTTATGGTGTGATTTTACCGTGCTGTGCTTTATGAGTGAAGGGATCAGCAGTTGAAATCAGAGCGATTTTCGCTACCGTTGGTTGTTTATTCGCTCAACCATTGGTTGTTTGTGTTTTTTACCGTTTGCTTTTACTCAAATACTTCCTCAGGTACTCGGCATCCTCGATCTCGAGATCCTTTTCCCCGGCAAGCGATTCAAGGTGATGCGTAAACTCGTGCTTCAGCGTGTGGATCAGCTGTTCCTTTAACTTTTGTGCTGAAAGGTGCCCGTAGATCTGCTCAAAGGATCCATAGTAGATGCTGATATATCTGCCCATATTTCCGCCATGGCAATACTCACCCATAATATAAAGATCCTTTGCTTTTCCGACCGGATCGATCTTTGCCTGAGGCAGCAAAAGAATGCCTCCATTCAGTTCTTTGTACAGCCCCTCGGGAAACGAGGCGGCGATTTCGTCGAGCATTATGTTCATTTCATCAAGAGATATCATGGTGTCTCCTCCCAAACAGGAAATAAGGCAGTCGTTTTACTATTACGGTTGCAGAAAAGATAAAGCACAACCAAAGTTGCTATTTGAGGGAAAGAATATTGCCAACCCGTCACAAATAGAATACTTGTATTTATTCCTATGCGCCAGGGTATTCCTGTAGTTACCATTACAATGGTGGTAAGCACGCAAATAAGCGGATAGAACAATAGCGCACTTAAGTTCAAATAAAAGCCATATCGAAACCAATGGCTGATTCCTTTGCATAATTTTAACATTGCAATATAAAATGCCGCAGTCAGCAAACCTTCTGTCAGCGGACGCAAATAGGCGATCAGGACAGGCGAGAAAAGCAGATTATTCCACGGTAAACGTCGTTCAAATGAAAACATTAATAATGTATATGCGCAAGGCAACAGAAACGCAGAAAGCAAATATAGATTCTTTTTCATTAATGGCTCCTTTTTCAGATAAAGTAAAGAATGCGGAAATATTTAATTTTATTCCTGCTCCAGCAAATTAAAAAGCTCCCTATAGTTGTTTATATTAAACTTGCGCCGAATGTTTGAGCTATGCTTTTTCAATGTATTTGCGCTGATAAACAATCTTTTACAAATCTGTTCATTGTTCAGCCCATCCAGAATCAAATGGACGATGTCGATTTCTTTCAGGGTAAGATGGTAGTTATTAATCAATTTGTCCGTCGAGATATAGGCAGGAGCCCTGTCTTTTTCTTTCTGAATTTCTTTGTAGACGCGATACTCCAAATGCGGAATCAGCAATTCAAGTTTAAACAGATCTTCATCGTTAAAATCATACATATCCGAATTTCTGCATAACGTGACTACGCCAAGAAAAACGCCTCTGTTAAAAATGGTTGCAGCTGCTTGATAGCGGATATCAAGTTTAGAATAGTTGCGTCCGCATATTGATTTTTTGTCCTCCCTTTCACTTTCAATGTAGGGCGTATCACAGTAAGCTTTGGAGTTTGCGGTCATAAATGTCCATCTGGTATTATCTGATTCCTGCAGCTCCTCAATGTAGTTGGCTATCAATTCCTGAGAGACTCCGATGCCGATCGGCCGCACCAGACTGAGCGAGCCGGTACCCTCTGTAATATAGAAGGTTGAAAAAGCATTCGGAATCATGATTTTCAAAGAGGAAAGAAAGAGGGTTCTCATTTCATCGAAATTTTCGATTGAGTATATTTTAGAAATAATATCGTTTAATTGCAGTATTCTGTTATTATCCATGTTGAATTCCTTTTGCAAAATCTGCGTATACCTTAGCAGTATCGATATTCT
>CAZKCB010000289.1:0-2685 GCA_964550965.1 uncultured Oscillospiraceae bacterium | reverse complement strand
AATTTGATCGCAGATTTCAGCAATTATATCAAGGCGATCGAGCCATTGGTGGATGTCAGTGTAGGATTTGCCCCTTTTAAGGAGTTCAAAACCGTTGATGATCTGTTTATTATGTCTGACAAGATCATGTATGAACAAAAAAATTCAAGAAAATAATTATTCGCATATTTTTAGAAAAACATTAAAGATAATAAGGAAAATGTCGATAATCTATTATTATATTCAATATCTTTTGTATTCTTTATATGGTATTTCGATAAGAGAGCGAGGCATATTATGGTAAATGACAAATTGAAGAAAATATTTTTTGTCATAGTTATCTATTATGTTCTTTACCTGACAGCAATCGCCTTTCATTCTACCTTCTGGGGAGATATCCTCTCACCTATCGGCCCGGCCTTGTCATTTTCGATCATTTTTTATCACTTTACAAAAGTCGATCGGTCACAGTCTACGAAAATAAATTGGTTTCTTTTGAGCCTTGCCTGTCTCTGGTGGTTCATCGCTGATACGATATGGGCTTTTTTAGAGCTTGGGCTAAAGTACACTCCCAATGAAAGCACCGCCAGCATGATGTTTTATTTGGGCACAAATATCTTTATGCTTGCAGCTATTATTATTTATGCCATCTATAATTTCAGGACATGGAGTGCCATCCAACTCATCGTTGATATACTCGCAATTTCGGCGTCGGCATTGTTTTTCTTTTGGATCGTTTTTCTGAATAAAAACTTTGAAAGCTTTAATGGGATCATAAATGAGGGATGGTCCACGAGCGCGACCATTTTTACTGACATCACAGCCTTGATCGGTATCATGATCTGGTATCACTCGATACGAAGCGGCAAGATACAGCCTTATCTTCGTGTGGTTGCGTCCTCTATCGCTCTCTTTTATGTTGCAGACCTATACTGGTATTACCTTTATGTCGGTCATCAGTATGAAGGAAATTCACTGATCGACGCGATTTATGTTGCTTCTTTGCTGGGCCTTGCCATTGGAGTCCAACTGCAGGCAAACACCGCCGAAGCATTTCCGCTTGAAACACACAAATATTCAAACCAGGGTCCGCAAAAAAGAAGTCTTTTTCTGCTTCTATTACCTGTTTTGGCAATCATGCTTAAGGGCTTCGTTCTTACGGACCTCCTTCTGTTCCTCTTTGTTTTCCTGATTTATCAAACTCTGACGATTTATATTCAGCAAGCAATACGCGAGCACGCTTTGAATATCGAGCTGGAAGGACACATTGCCTCGCGCACGAAAGAACTGGTCGAAAAAAATAAACTTTTGGACTATCTTTCTAATCAGGATACGATCACGAATCTTTTCAATAGGCGTTATTTTATCAAAACGCTTGAAAAAATGGTCGGAGGTCTAACAACCGGCGAAACACTCGCCCTTTTGTATATAGACATCGACCGCTTTAAGACGATCAATGACACTTATGGCCACCATGTCGGTGATCAGGTTTTGATCGAGATCTCAAGAAGGATCCTTTCGATGAGACCTGAAAACGGTCTGCTTTCTCGCCTTGGCGGTGACGAATTCGTCCTTGCCGCATATACTAATTACGGATACAAAAAAATGGAAGAGCTTGCACAGCACATCATAGAGGAATGCAACAAAATCATTTATGTCGGCCCCTATTCATTCCAGCTTACAGTTAGCATCGGGATCTCAGTTTATCCTTTGGATTCAGCAAGTTCGAACATGCTTTTAAAAAATGCCGATATGGCAATGTATCAAGCGAAAAAACAGGCTTACAATCGTTTTCTTTCTTTCAACAATGAGCTCAACGAAACCATTCAGCGAAAAAACAGCATCGAAATGCTTTTAAAGCAAGCTGATTTTGATAAGGAGTTTATGCTTTATTATCAGCCGCAATTCAGCGTCACTGAAAAAAAGCTGATCGGCATGGAGGCCCTGCTGCGTTGGAATTGCCCTGGAATAGGAATGATCCCTCCTGCCGAGTTTATTCCCATTGCCGAAGAAATGGACTATATCATACCGATCGGTGATTGGGTCATGAAAAAAGCGATCCGCCAAATCAACAACTGGAATCGTGCTTACGAGGCCAACTATAAAATGGGCATCAATGTTTCGCCAAAGCAGCTTGACCAAACCGGATTCATCAGAGGTATGAAAACATTTATGCGAAAATATTCGGTCGATCCAAAATGGGTCGATGTCGAGTTGACCGAAGGGGTTGCAATGGGACAAAGCAACCACATCTCCGATATTACACGCCAGTTCAAAAATGCAGGAGTGTCGATCTCGATCGATGATTTTGGCACCGGCTATTCTTCGCTCGCTAATCTCAAGCTTTTCCCGTTCGACCGCATCAAAATTGCAAAACCCCTGATTGATGCGATCACATCAGACGATTATGATCTTCACATTACAAAGTTCACGATACTTCTTGCTAAATCGATCGGGATCAAAACAATAGCGGAAGGCGTCGAGACCGCAGAACAATTTCAAGTCCTTTCCGAACTCGGCTGCGAACAGATCCAAGGCTATTTTCTCGGCAGACCTGTCCCTGCAGAAGAATTTGAGACATCTTTCCTCTTGGAACCAGAACAGGTTGACAGAATCGAAGTAGGAACCCATACTATATTCCATAAAGAATTTATGCATATCATCGCAGTGGAACAGGGAAGTGGGGAATAAAAATATTGTTAACGA
>CAZKCB010000288.1:0-2693 GCA_964550965.1 uncultured Oscillospiraceae bacterium | reverse complement strand
GGGGAAAATGGACGGCAGAGATATAGGAACCAATGTTTTACCGAAAGCCCGGTATAAGTTTTTCCTGACGGCCTCCGTGGAAGAACGGGCCAAAAGAAGATGGATCGAACTGACTGAAAAAGGCGAGGCGATCACTTTGAAAAAGGTTGAAGAGGACATTGCTGCGAGAGATCACAATGACAGTACGAGGGCGCTCAATCCTCTGCGAAAAGCAGAAGATGCAATAGAGGTCGATACGACCGCGATGAATATTGAACAAGTCACATCTGCGATCCTGGAGCAGATCCGAAAAAAGTAGCATGCATAATTAAACTAAGGTATATATAAAACGGCCAAGGCAAAGGATGCCCGGGCCGTTTTTATGTGCTGACTTTCGTTTTTAAAGCTCGTGAATAAAAAGTCCGCTTCCGAGCTTCGGCTCAAACCAGGTAGACTTTGGCGGCATGATCATGTCCTGGTCGGAGATGCGCATCAAATCTTCGATCGATACCGGGTAAACAGCAAAAGCAACTGCCATATCCGCTGCGACTCGTCGTTCGAGTTCAGACAGGCCCCGAATGCCGCCGACAAAATCGATACGGTGGTCGGTCCGGGGATCTTCAATGCCAAGAAGCGGAGAAAGAACGTAAGTTTGCAAGATGGAAACATCAAGTCCTTCGATCGGATTGTCTGAAAGCAAAGCTTCTTTTGCAGTCAGCTTATACCAATTTCCCGAAAGATACATAGAAAAGACATGTTTTGCTTCCGGGCGATAAGGGCCTGCTGTTTGTTTTTCAACTACAAAATACGGTTCTAATTTTGCAAGGAATTCTGGAGAAGTGGATCCATTGAGATCACGAACAACTCTGTTATAATCAAAAACCCGCAGTTCACTGTCAGGGAAAATAACCGCCATAAAAAAATTGAATTCTTCAGAACCTGTAAAATCAGGGTGTTCGGTTCTTCTCTTCAAACCGACTTTTGCGGCAGAAGCTGAACGGTGATGTCCGTCAGCGATATATAAAGCAGGTATTTTGGCGAACTGCTCGATGAGAACTGCAATCAAAGGATCTTCGGCAATGAGCCAAAGAGTATGACCGATGCCGTCAGGAGTGGTTATATCATAGACCGGAGAATCGGAGGCCTTGATCTTTTCCAACAAGGCGCTGATCTTCGGATCATTACGATAGGTTAGAAAAACAGGCTCTGTGTTGGCGTTGCAGACATCAAAATGATTGATCCGATCGAGTTCTTTTTCTACGCGAGTCAATTCATGCTTCTTTATGATGTTGTTTTGATATTCATCGATCGAAACACAGCCAACGAGACCGGTTTGTTCCCGTCCATCCATTGTCTGACGATAGATATAAAACATTGGTTTTTCTTCGCGCAGAAGTGTTCCGTCTGCAAGCCTGCCCAAAAGGTTTTCTTTCGCTTTTTGGTAGACTTCGGGTGAATAAGGATCTGTCGTTTCGGGCAGATCGATCTCCGAACGTGTAATATGAAGAAAACTGTGCCTGTTACCATTTGCCATAGCTGCAGCTTCTTTACGGTTCATTACATCGTAGGGAAGAGAGATCGTACTCTGCGCATATTGCGTAGCCGGCCGAAGTGCCGCAAAGGGTCGTATCGTTGCCATGGTAGGATTCCTTTCTGTTATAGGATATTTCAGATGACTGTTTATAATCAATTATAGCATAAAAACAAAGATTTATACCTGCCGAAATGAATTCGCATTTTTTTATCAAACTATGTATTTTAGGGGTTTTGTATGATAAAATAACATGATAGTATAGAAAGGCGGTAAAAAGGGTAACCTTACCGCGTTTTGTAACTGCACAAGGGGATTTGAAATACGGAATCAGTGATGTGGAGATGTGTTTGGGAGGAATGCATGAACCACAAGCAGCAGAGGGGCGATACCGCTATCAAAGAACTGCCGGCCGTTGAGCGGCCGCGGGAAAAAATGATGCGTTACGGTCCCGGTTTTTTGTCTAACGGAGAACTGATATCCATTTTGATCGGAACGGGCACAAAGGAGCTTTCCGCTCTGGCACTGGCAAACAGAGTCTTAGCTATGGAGGAAGGAGGGCTTCCTTTTTTGGCGGACTGCACTTATGAAGAGCTATGCCGGATCGATGGCATCGGTGAGGCAAAATCCTGCCAGATCCTTTCGGCGATCGAACTTGGGAAACGGATCGCGGGGGCTCACAAAAAAGACAGGTTTACGGTTGGCTCTCCAAAGGATGTAGCAGATCTGTGTATGGAAGAGCTGCGCCACCGGCAAAAAGAATATTTCAAAGTCCTATATCTTAATACAAAAAACGAGATCACTTCTTCGGAGGATGCCTCTATTGGGAACCTCAACAGTTCCATCGTCCATCCGCGCGAAATATTTCGAAATGCAGTAAAAAAAGGAGCAGCCGCAATCATTGTGGTGCATAATCATCCGAGTGGGAACCCGACCCCGAGCCAAAATGATCTTGATATCACAAAAAGATTAGTAGAGGCCGGAGAACTGATGGGGATTCCGGTTTTGGATCATTTGATCATCGGTGATGGAAGCTATATCAGCTTAAAAGAAAAACTGTTAATGTAGTACTGAAAATTTATAAATGATTTGACGCAAAATGCGAAAGGAGCATTGGGATGTTTAGCTTTTTTACAATGGATATCGGGATCGATCTGGGGACGGCCAATACCCTTGTTTATAC
>CAZKCB010000287.1:0-2696 GCA_964550965.1 uncultured Oscillospiraceae bacterium | reverse complement strand
GCCTAAATAAGCTCTCAGTTCTTCCATCAGATCCAACGCTAAGCTGGCTCTTCCCGGTCTGTTCCGATGTAAAAATCCTGCTTGCGGATCCATCCCAACCGTCTCTATTGCACTTTCAACATCATGCGCAATTAAAACATAAATAAAGGAAAGCAATGCATTCATACGGTCTAAGGGCGGTCGCTTATTCCTTTCATGGAAGTAAAAGTCCTCTTTTTGCGCAAGGATTAAGGTGTCAAAACAATTAAAATAATATTTTGAACCAATCCCTTCATAACCTCTTATTTGATCACAATCTACCGCCTTGATTTGTTTCAGTTCCCGAAGAATATACTCTAACGCAGTTACATTTTCAAGATATTCCGGGGTCAGCACTTCCTCATGGTCTCGAATAAAACGCCTCAATACAGTCCTACAATTGAAGAGTTTCCCAAGCACTATTGTCTTTGCAATTTCAGCACTCTCTGCCTCACTTTCATAAATGCGGTATTGTCTTCTCCTCAGTAAAATATTACCTGAAATCTTTCCGGTCACTCGTGCAAGGAAACGTCCGTTTTCCGTGACAAAAGATAAGCCAATCCCTTTTTCCGTACACATTTGCATCAGCCTTGGGCTGGCACCCATGTAGCCAAAACAAACAATGCCTTCAAGATTATGCGCAGGTACACGGGCTGCTTCTTTCTGCTCAATCAGTACGACCACATTTTCTCCGTCTTTGGAAAGATAAGCATTTGGGCTCGTAACATAAAGAATATTCTGCAGTTTCCTCATAGACGTTCCTCCTCAAATGCTTTGTTTATATACTTAAGGGCAGATTTTCTTTTCTCGAATGTTTCTGGTTTGCACAAATGATATAGAGAGCAATTCAAACAACTTTTTCTGTACTCGGCCTTTGGGGTAGCTCCCTTTTGGAAAAGTTCCCACATTTCGGCGCAGATTTTCGCCACTTGCATCCGCAATTCGCCTGAAAAATTTACTTCCTCTCGGCGTCTTGTTTTTCCATAATATAAGTAACCTTGCCTAATCGAAATTCCAAGCATCTCTTCAAGACAAACAGCCTGTGCGCATAGTTGAACTTCGTCACAGTTGATCGCCTTTTTCTGCCCATACTTATACTCTATCGGTGTGGGTTGCCACAAACCACTGTGCCTCTGGATCGTTATTCCCGAACTCTTCCGATGGAATTCGACTACATCCGCAATTCCATAGATCTTAAGGCTATGCGAAACCAGAGGGATACTGCGTGATATCACAGTATCTCCTCTGCTCTCTGCAAGAAAGGGGTCATCTGCCTTTTCGTGCATTTCTTGGCCGCCATACGTTCTTGTGTTTTCCTCCCACTGGTTTTCAATGTGAATCAGCGCCCATTGTCGTTTGCAAAAGGAAAAATGTTGGATCCCTGACAGCATTAAATAATCGTCTTCATTATATTCCGTCATATATTTCCGGGATCAGCCCTTCTAAGTTTTCCGAAGACACCTTATAATCATCAATGTTTTTTGGAATTTCCACAATAGGAACAACTTTCAAACTTCTATGCACTTTTGCCGATGAATGTTGCCCCATTTTTGCATTATGCTTCCACCAATAGAGTTTGCAGACTTCCATACTTCCATCGGGGCGAGCTGAAGAGCAATCATTCTCAAAAAGCGTAATAAGTGCTTTTTTAATCAATTCGCTATCCTCTTCACTAAAACCCGTTTTGCTTGCCAGCTGCGTGTTAATGCTTCCATAGATCACATAAACTCCAAATTCAACTCTATGCTTCATGCCCATTGTGTCCGGACTTTTTTTATCAGGGTCTTTCCCGGTTTCGCCGTTAACACTTTTGGTAATCTGCATGCTCGATATTTCAATTGGAGAAACGCTTACTGCCGAATGTACAGAAACGGGTCCTCTTATGCCGATTGAAACCGAATTGTCCTCGCCACTTTGTTTAAACGCAAAAACTTGACCGAAGCTTCTAACATCGATCCATTTTTCGCAAGCTATTTGGGCATATTGTTCCTTATCCTTACTTGATTTTTTCAATGCCTCATAGCCATCTGCCCGATCTTTCAAACTTCGAAATCCGTCCGCTCTTCTTTCATCAGATTGTACAAAAATTTCTTGTTCCATGTCCTGCAAGCGATTTCGGATTTTTCTTTTAATACAAACATCCGAAATTTCACCAAACCCGTCATAGTTTTCTCTGGGGCGATTACCATTCAGCGGGTCACCATTTGGGTTTGCGTTTTTTGCCGAAATAACCACTGCAAAATCGATTTTGTTTACTAAGTTACTCATGTTTCTTCTCTCCTTCACTAAGTTTCTCCAATTTGTTTTTATTTTTTTCTTCGATTCTTGTATTTTTTTCATCAATAAAAATTTGTCTTTGGCAATAGTAGCCCAGGATATAACTATCCTCCAATTTCTTGGGGCTTGTAAACTCTTCAAAGGAAAGCATAGAATTAACCCTTGTCATTAACTCAGTTAAGTTGCTACCTTTGGAACCCAAACGTGCCATATATGGCTTAAGCTTATCCGTAATGATGCCCCATGTTTTGTAGGGATGAAGTTTGAACTGATGCATCAATCTTTCCGCATTCGTTTCTCGCTTCTCACCGCCGGCGTTCAATGCCCATTCTTCGATTTGTTGAGCGATTGCTAAAAGTCTTCCGAAAAGATAACTTCGATCTTTCTGATTCTCATCAAGT
>CAZKCB010000286.1:0-2701 GCA_964550965.1 uncultured Oscillospiraceae bacterium | reverse complement strand
TCATCATAAGGCCGCCCATGGTCGGGGTGCCGGATTTACTCAAATGGGACTGCGGCCCTTCTTCGCGAATGCTTTGGCCCGCCTTGATTTTTTTCAAATACCTTATCAAAAACGGTGTGCCTAAAAGCGTCAAAACCAACGCTATGGCAAAGGGTATCGCGATTTCCAAATATTCCATTTCTAAGTTCCTTACTCCCCTGCTTTTTCAAGTTGTGCAACGATTTTCTCCATAGCCATGCCCCTTGACCCCTTGACAAGCACAACATCTCCCGGCCGGATCCACTGTGCAAGGACTACAAGAAGAAGGTCCTTCGTCTCAAAGTGTACCGCCTTTGTTTCGCCGTTTCGCGCCCCATCCGCTATGAATCGGGCATTTTTCCCTACTGATATTACCACATTGATCCCGGCGTGTGAAGCATATTCTCCGATCTGAAAATGATACTCCGCTTCGTTTTCTCCAAGTTCAAACATATCTCCGAGAATTGCAATGCGGCGGTTTCCTCGAATTCCGGACAGCACATCGATCGCTGCCCTCATAGAATCCGGGCTCGCATTGTAAGTGTCGTCAATGACTTTGATTCCGTTCTTTTCAGTGATATGAAGGCGCTTGTCGGAATCGGACATTTTTTCAAGTCCATGCGCCGCTTCTTCCATACTCAGCCCAAGTTCAAGTGCCGCGGCTACAGCAAGAGCAGCATTCGATGCATTGTGCAGACCCGGAAGCCCCAAATGAAATTCTCTGGACTGTCCAGCCGCAGACAGCGTAAATTCGATGCCGTCTTCGCCGTTGTCCTTCAACCCTTCTATTCTAATATAGGCCCCGACCGTTTTCCCGACAGTAAGGGTACAATAGTTCCTTACCGGAGTCAGGGCCGCGAGCATATCATTATCGATATTGATGATCAAAGTGTTTTTTTCGGTAAAGTAGTCCGTGATTTCCATCTTTGCTTTCAGTATGTTTTCACGACTTCCTAAGTGTTCAATGTGGGAAAGCCCTATGTTTGTGATCAGTGCGATATCAGGTCTTACGATATCACAAAGGCGATGGATCTCTCCGGGGCGATCCATACCCATTTCAAAAACAGCTGCTTCCGTCCCTTCCGCGATGTCAAAAACAGAAAGCGGCATCCCGATCAAATTATTGTAGTTGTCCAGGTTTCTTACAGTTTGGTATTTTTCGGTCAAAATACGATAAAGCATTTCTTTTGTTGTTGTTTTTCCAGTGCTCCCGGTCACAGCAATTTTTCGGATCGGGAACAGAGAAAGATAATACTTCGCAAGATCCTGTAATGCGATTTCGGTATTATCTACCCTTATCACAACAACACCACGATTTTCCGCAAAAGCAGATACCGTGGCATCCATATTTGAAACAACAAGAACAGAACATCCGGCCATAACAGCATCTTCCAAATAAGCATGGCCATCTACACGTTGCCCGGCAAGAGCAAAAAAGACCTGCCCGCGCTCCGCTTTTCTGGAATCAATGCATACGCCGGCGGCCACCGCATTAGGGTCTCCATTCAAGAGTTTGCCGGAAACAGCTTCCGCTATTTCGATCGCTTTGATCTCCTTCATCAGCTTCTTTTGTCCTGCCTTTCTTTTCTTCTGGTATTATATCGCTGTCGCTTATTTCCAGTAAAGATAAACGGTGCTTCCTTTTTTTATTTTTTCTCCGACCTTGGGATATTGATCTACGACCTTGAAATCATCATTGTTTTTGCGCTCCGGAGAAACCTGTCCAACCAGACCCACTGCCGAAAGAGCTTTCACGGCTTGCGTATATGTCTTTCCGGTCAGGCTCGGAACAATTGTTGTTTCTTCAGCCAGTTCTACCTTTTCCTCATCAGTATATTCAGGGAAAATATTAAGGTAGCGAAGTGTTTGCTCCAAAATCACTTTTGCGCCCGGTGCAGCTGTCATACTGCCATATTTGACTCCCTGCGGAGAGTCTACGATAAGGAGAATGGCAATTCTCGGATCATCCATCGGAACCATTCCCGCAAAAGAGGAATAGGTATCGTCGGTATATGCGCCGTTCACGACCTTGTATGCCGTTCCGGTCTTGCCGCCGATATGGTATCCCGGAATCTTTGCATTTTCACCGCCGCCGTCCGAAACAACAGATTCCATGATCAGGGACATTTCATCTGCAGTCTCATGGGATATGACTTGACGAACTTTTTCAGGTGCAAAAGACTCGACTTCTTTTCCGTTTTTATCCAGCAGCCCTTTTACAATCCTTGGTTCCATTAACATTCCATCATTTCCGATTGCAGAAAGCGCTGTCAGCAAACTGATGGGCGTGACGGCGATCCCCTGCCCGTATGACATTGTGGCCATGCCTACGGGACCGGCAGTATCTTTGCTTTGAAGAATATTTCCGCCTTCGCCGGGATAATCGATACCGGTTTTTTCCGTCAATCCGAATTTTTCAATATATTTATAGTATTTATCAAGACCAATGCGCAATCCAAGCTGAACAAATACCGGGTTGCATGAATTTTGAACAGCCTGCGCAAGGGTCTGTAAGCCGTGTGGATTTCCTTTTCTCCAGCAATGCAGTGTTGTGCCATAAACGTCAATACCGCCAGTGCAGGTGAAGGTTTCATTCGGGTTTGTCACTCGTTCTTCGAGTGCGATCGACGTAGTTATCAGTTTGAACGTGGATCCCGGTTCATAGGTATCACTGACCATCGGG
>CAZKCB010000285.1:0-2705 GCA_964550965.1 uncultured Oscillospiraceae bacterium | reverse complement strand
TGCCTTTGACCTGACAGAAATCTCTGACTCGTTTGAGCAGGCGATTTGCCACACGAGGTGTTCCTCTGGATCTTTTGGCAAGCTCAAGCAAAGATTCTTCGTCTATCTTGATACCAAGGATCTCAGCAGAACGCCGAATGATCTGTGCCAGTTCGGGTTCTGTATACATTTCAAATTTGCTGACAACGCCAAACCGGTCTCTAAGCGGAGCTGAAAGGCTCCCCGCACGAGTCGTCGCGCCGATCAAGGTGAATTTTGCAATGTCGATTCGGATCGAACGAGCCGACGGCCCTTTTCCGATGATAAGATCAAGCCCGAAATCTTCCATAGCAGAATAAAGAACCTCCTCGATGGAACGGTTCAAGCGATGGATCTCGTCAATGAACAAAACATCATGCTCGTTCAGATTGGTCAGGATGGCTGCCAGATCCCCTGCGCGCTCTATAGCCGGCCCTGAAGTGATTCGAAGATCGACGCCGAGTTCTTTGGCAATGATACCGGCCAAAGTCGTTTTTCCAAGGCCCGGAGGACCATAAAACAAGACATGATCAAGCGGCTCATTTCGCATACGGGCAGCTTCAATATATACTTTCAGATTGTCAGTCACCGTTTTTTGTCCGATGTACTCCTGAAAGTGTTTTGGACGAAGCGAGGTTTCGATTTCCTCTTCTTCGTGTTTCATACCGGTCTCTGTGATACGTTCGGAAAGCTCCATGCTTTTCTTCTCTCTTTCTTATCTTGTCGAGATGCCCCGAAGTGCTTTTTTGATATACTCCTCGGTCGAAAGCCCCTCTCCATCTACTCCAAGAAGCGCTGCCATTGCTTCGCTTCTGCTGTATCCTAAGCTCACGAGGGCATCTGCCGCCTCTTCTTTCTTTGTATTGGACGATGCTCCAGGTGATTCTGTTCCTGCCTGTTCGGGCAGCCCGCCGATCGCGCCTACTTTATCTTTCAATTCGAGAACGATCCTTTGTGCTGTTTTTTTGCCGATCCCGTTCGCACGTGTCAAAGTGTCAGGGTCTTCAAATACGATCGCCTTTTGGACCTGATCGAGAGGCATTGCAGAAAGCACGGCCAGTGCAGCTTTCGCGCCGACACCATTCACCGTCTTGAGCTTTTGGAACATCTCAAGAGATTCTTTGTCAGCAAAGCCATAAAGGCTTACGTCATCTTCCCGGAGGATCATCACGGTATAGACAAGGACATCATCGCATCCTATTTTTTGATATAAAACCGAATTTTCAGGGACATAGACCATGTAACCGACTCCTGCAGCTTCCACCACAAGACCGCCTTCAAAGGTCATCGTCAGGCTTCCCTTTAAATAATGCAGCATTTTTTGCTCCTTTATATACTTCTTTGTTATTTTCCTACAAGACGGCTATGGTAATTGGAAGAATGCCCATGACAGATCGCAGCGGCAAGCGCATCCGCTACATCGTCAGGTTTTGGGATCTCAGACAGATTCAAAAGTGTTTTCACCATTTGCTGTACCTGTATTTTTTCGGCTCTTCCATAGCCAACAAGTCCTTGTTTGATCTGTAATGGAGTGTATTCAAAAATTTCGATGCCGGAATTTGCACAGGCCAATATTGCTACACCGCGTGCCTGCCCGACCATCAAAGCGGTTTTGGTGTTTTTATTGAAAAAAAGCTCTTCGATCGAGACAACATCGGGTCTGTATTCGTCGAGTATCTGCATCAGTTCAAAATAGAGCTGTTTTAAGCGACCAGGCATCTCTTCGCCTGCTTGTGTCGTTACCGCACCATATCCGCAAACCGAAAAACGGTTTCCTTTCAGGTCGACAATGCCGTAGCCCATGATCGCGTATCCCGGATCGATCCCTAAGATCCTCATCCTTTTCTCCTATTATATTATATATATGCGTTTTCAGGCAGAAAACAAATGCCTGAACATACCAAATATCTTTGTTTTTATTTTTGTAAATGCTATAGCGTAATGCCTCACAGGGCACTGCATATAAAATATACAAGTCTGCATATTATAACATATTTACTCTTTTATGTCCAAAAGATGTATGTTATAATATCAAATCAGTAGTTATAATTATTCATAGTTTGGGAGATCAAACGTCTCCCTCTCTATTCGGAGGATGGTATGAGATATTCCAGACAAAATAAAATTTTGGATCTTATCAATACATACGAAGTCGAAACCCAGGACAAACTGGTCGATCTGCTTAAAAAAAGCGGATACGCCGTTACTCAGGCAACGATTTCACGTGACATAAAAGAACTTCAGCTCATCAAGACATTATCTCCGAGCGGGCGTTATAAATATACGGTTGGAGTCAATCAGGATCAGCCTCTTTCGGACCGTTTTATTACGATTTTCAAAGAAACCATCAAGACGATCGAGGCGTTCGCCTGTAAAATCGGACAGAATCCCATTACCTTGAAAAAGGAGAGCAACGGCTACGTATTCAACGCCATGTTGTCGGCCCTCTTGGATTCGGCGGAAACGCTTGCCGCAAACGGTGTCTCATCGATCGAAGATATTGACCGCTCATGGATGGCGGTTTCCCATATGCCGATCGGTCCTTTTGGGATCATGGATTCGATCGGTCTGGAAACGGTCTGGAAGGTCAACGATTTCTGGGCCACCCGGCTCAATCATAGACAATTCAGGAAGAACGCCGACTTTATCAAGCGGTATATCGACCGAGGACTGCTTGGGACAAAATC
>CAZKCB010000284.1:0-2728 GCA_964550965.1 uncultured Oscillospiraceae bacterium | reverse complement strand
ACGGACGGGCAGGGAGAGGGCTACAAACCTTATTTGCTCAATGGTACCTGGTCTGTCAGAACTGATGTAAAAAGTGCGACTGAACTTGGATTGGGAGAGATAGAAATATTTCAGACAGACGCGAAATACCTCTATGAGAATAAAGAAGCACTGACGCTGTTCTGGCAAGGAATTTTAGAAGCACACAAAGCGGAAAAGGAGTAAGCATGCACAGCGTATATCTTGTGGATGACGATCCTCTGATCGTTGAAAGTCTTAGATCTTCGATCCTCTGGATGGACAACGGGTTTGAGATCGTCGGCAGCAGCACTGAACCTGTTCATGCGCTGGATGCGATTTTAGAGATAGAACCGGATGTGGTTTTCACTGATCTGAAGATGCCGTCAATGAATGGAAACGAGCTTGCGAAAGAACTGCGGAATCGAGGGATCTCCTGTGAGATCGTCCTGCTTTCCGCATTCGGAACGTTCGAAGACGCAAGAAGCTTTTTTCGGCTTGATGGGTTTGATTATCTCTTGAAACCATTGCAGCAGAACGATGCGCAAATCGTACTCGAAAGATTGAGCAGAAAACTGGCAGAGAAAAATTCGGAACCTGTACAAATGACATTCTTTCCGTCCGGTAATAAAAATTTTGACGAATTGGCCGATTATCTTACGGAAAACTTTGCAAAACGTCACACCCTTTCCACGTTAAGCGAATTGTTTCATATCAGCCCGAATTATATCTGCAATCTGTTCGCAAAACATTACAATTCAACTTTGACGATCTTCCTCACGAATTTGCGGATGAAAGAGGCCGCGCGTCTCATAACGTCTACGCCCCGTCCCTTCAAGGAGATCGCAATAGACTGTGGTTACAGGGATTATTTCTATTTCTGCAAAGCATTTAAAGAATTTTATGGCATGACCCCAAGCCTTTATCGTGAAGAACAGTGATCAGCAAGGAGCATCGGACGTTGGGTATTAGAAATAAATATTATCTTTTCATTGTGCTGCTGTTTGTCGCTGTTATTATCGTATGGTCGGCATTTTACATATTTATCATGGGTACGATGCGTGAAAATACGCAGGCGCATTTGGAGAATACAGCAAATCAGATCATGGATGAACTTGAAAGCGAAATTGTTTCGATCGAGCAGCTTGTTTTTACTCTTTCCCAAAACACTCAGGTCAAGAGCTTTGTGATGGAACCGAATATCCGTGCATATTTTGACAAGGCTGCAGAAATCGATGAAATAATGTCGAGCAGCATTTCAAAGAACAGTCTTGTTGACAATGTCATTGTTTTCAATCGGGAAGGCACGTTTTACAGATTTCGAGGATCTCTCGGAAATACCGCCTGCCGGCGCATCTGTTTTCTGATCGGGCAGAATGATATTCCGGAGCACTTGACTGTCGAAGATGGAAAAACGAAACTGATCGGCTATGGAAGCGAGATCCGGAGCGATCTGGGAGCAAGAGTCGGATCTATTGTTGTTCTCGTTGACGAAGAGACCGTCTTGACGGCTTTGATGGATTATGAAGAAAGCGAAGCTCTCCATGTCGCTGTTGCAGCAGAAAACCAGGTCATCATTTCAGATACGCCGGAATGGATGTCTCTTTCGACGGAAGAAATAAGCGAACAGTCTTTCTTCTATACCGACCGTCATATAGGCATTACTCCATTTTCGATCCTTGTGGGTGCTGATAAAAGCTATTTAAAATCTGCCGAGGCCTTTTTTTCGATAGCGGCGGCGATTACCTTTTTATTGCTTGGTCTTGCCTTGCTTTTGTTTGTCGGATTGATCAGAAATCAATTTTTCGGGCCGATGCTTGACGTGATGGACCGTGTCGAAAATCTCGATCTCAGCGCTGCTTCGGGGGGGATCTCCTTTGTTGGGAATGATGAATTTGACAAGTTGATTCTTAAGATAAATGAAATGCTGGAAAAAATCGAGGCAAAAAATCGAAGCATTCAACAAGCCGAGCTCTTGATCAAGAACACAGAAATCAAGAAGCAAAAGGCTGTCATTTACTCCCTGAAAAAGCAGATCGATGCGCACTTTACAGTAAACATACTCAACATCATTAAGATCCTTGCAGGCAAAAACGATATGGAACGCACGATTGCTCTTTGCGATGGGCTTTCCGCACTGGTTCGCTACGCGCACGATGAAAATGAATGGATCAACGCTTGGGATGAATTTATGATCCTGAAAAACTACATCGACATCATGAACATTCGTCATGAAAATAAATTTAGAGTTGAGATTGATCTGGATGACCGCCTGATGGAACTGCAGATCCCACGAATGCTGCTTCAGCCGATCATTGAAAACGCAATCGTGCACGGTTACAGAAATCGGGATCGGAATTGCCTGATCGAAATTTTGGCCCAGGTAAAAGACGGTGAAGCAATCGTGAGGATCAGAGATGAAGGGCAAGGAATGGAATCAGAAGCGCTGGATCAACTTAGGGAGAAGCTTCGGGCACCGGAGGAAGATGCCGAAACAGCCGGTGGGATCGAACACATTGCCCTGATCAATATCAACCGGCGGATAGGGTACTACTATGGAAGCAGCTCCGGGTTGTGGGTCGAGCCCTCCGAACCAACGGGTCTGACGGTCATACTGACCCTTGGAAGCAATGTAATGTAGGTAAGTTTACGAATTGTTAGAAAACCGATTATAGAAAAAGTCAAAACACAAAAACCGCCAGAAACAGATTCCTTGGGCCTTTTTAAATTT
>CAZKCB010000283.1:0-2746 GCA_964550965.1 uncultured Oscillospiraceae bacterium | reverse complement strand
ATAGACGTGAAGTTCAAAGAAATTTCAAAGTCCCTTTTGGAAATTTCGGTATCTATGCAGAACGATTTACGGAGATGCTCGAGGAACCTGCATTTACAAAATACCCTGAGTTCAAAGAGTTTCTACACTATTTGACTGCTGCACAATGTCAGGGGTGCCGAAAGGAAAAGTGCAAGATATTTAAGACCTGCGGAGTGCGGTCTTGCAGTGAAGAAAAAGGTGTTGATTTTTGTTTTGAATGTGAGGATTTCCCATGCGAAACTACCGGTTTCGACAGACATTTGTATAAAAGGTACATCGCTATCAATGATCGCATAAAAGAAATTGGCGTAGAAAAATATTATGATGAAGTAAAAGATCTGTCGAGATATTAGGGGGCAGGTCATAATAAGGCCAGTATACAATGAGAATGAACAGTAAAAAAGCAGAACTTCTTATGATGAGTGTGTCTCTTTCATGGGGCTCGTCTTATCTCCTTATGAAGGTCGGACTGGGTGGCATCGATCCCTTTAATTTGATTGCGCTGCGATTTGGGATCGCATTTATCTGCATGACGATCCTGTGCTTTCCTCGATTTCGAAGTATGACTGGTTCTATTGTCGCAAAAGGTGCAGTATCGGGAATACTGCTTTTTCTTCTTTTTACAGGACTGGTTTTCGGAGTAAAACATACGACCGCTTCCATGGCAGGATTTTTAGCCAGCACCACAGTAATAATGGTACCGATTCTGGAAAGCATCTTAAAACGTAAACTCCCAAATAAGACGATTGGCTTTAGTATTTTCTTGGCAGTCATTGGCTTATATCTTCTGACAGTGAAGGGATCCTTTATACTCGACATCGGTTCGGTTTATTGTCTGCTTGCAGCAATGTTTTATGCGATCTATATCATTGTAATGGATCGAATTGCAAAAAAAGAGGATACGCTTCTGATAAGTATCATCCAATTAGGTGTGGCCGCCCTGTTAGGGGTGATACTTATGCTATGTGTTGAGACCCCGGCTCTCCCAAAAGATCACGTGCAATGGGGGGCGATCATTTTCCTTGGCTTGATTTGCAGTGCCTACGGATTTGTCGTACAGCCGATTGCCCAGCGTTATACATCGCCGGAAAAGATTGGGCTCATCTTTTCCTTGGAACCTGTATTTTCAGCAATTCTATCATACTTTTTTCTGCATGAAGTATTGCAAGCAAAGAACTATATAGGCGCGATCCTTATTTTTTTAGGTGTTGTTCTGTCAAAAATCAAAATCCGGGGTTATTAATAATAAACCTCCTGTGTTTTCTTTATCACAGGAGGCTGTCTTGCTTTTTCTGATTTATAAACTTTTCGCAGATACCCATTGCCGGGTTCGTTCTTCTACCGTTTCCTCTATATTGTCTAAATCTATGACACAGGCAGGTCTTTCTCTGCTGTATTCCTTTTTCAGGCAATACTTAGACAAATGAAGTATAATATATTTGATGCTTATGCATTTACTCATTGGAGGGAAATATGAAAAAGAAATTATTGATAATATTGCTATGTGTTGCAACCATAATGACCTTAGCAGGATGCGGCAAAACATCTGTTGAGACTACAAAATCTGAAAGCAAGGCAACAGTCGAGTTGACAGACGAAGCAAAGGCTATGATACCCTTGTTCCATGCAATGAATGATTACCTTATGGAAGAAGGCAATAAATATGATCCTGAGGATGATTCCCAGTATTGGAGATGCTTGGCTCGGGTAAGCGCCATGTGCGGTTACCTTTACGGAGAGCCTCTGGCTACTTTGGAAAATGATAATTACAAAATAACCGCCGACCTGATGAGAGATTTTGCTTATGGTTGTTTTGCTACAAGGAATCAACTGGATACGGTTCCGTTGCCGCCGGATCTGAAAGACACCGTGTATTATGATTATGACTGGGATGCTTATTTCGTGAAAGCCGGTGATGCAGGCGCGGTAAAGACGATCATCACTTCCTTTACAGAGAATAAAGACGGTACCTATACTGCAGAAGTCGATTTCGTCGATCCCGCAGCAAATGACGAGGTGCTGCAGCATTTTACCTACGAACTTGTGGACAATGAGATTGCAGATATGAGCGTTTTCCCATATGCAGTCAAGAGCATCAGTAAATAGTCGCTAAACAATCCGAATCAGGAAGGGTATTATTTTATATATGAAATTTTATTTTGCACCGATGGAGGGTTTGACCGGGCCTGTTTATAGAAATGCCCATCATTCTTTCTTTGATCATATCGATAAATACTTTACGCCTTTTATTCTTGCAAATCAAAGCGAAGGCTTTAAAACGAGAGAAATGAATGAACTCTTGCCGGAAAACAACAAAGGCATTCCTTTGGTTCCTCAATTGATGAGCAATCATGCAAAGGATTTTATCCATACTTCGAAGAAAATCAAATCGATGGGATATGAAGAGGTCAATCTTAATTTGGGCTGCCCTTCAGGAACCGTAGTTTCCAAAAACAGAGGAGCAGGGTTTCTTGCCCAAAGAGAAGAACTCGATGCGTTTTTGTATGAGGTTTTTTCGGAAGCTGCAACAAAAATATCGATAAAGACTAGAATTGGGAAAGACGAACCGGAAGAATTCTATGAATTGATCGAAATATTTAATAAATATCCGATAGCAGAGCTTATCATCCATCCCAGGGTACAAAAGGATTTCTATAAAAATAAGCCGAACCTTACTGTGTTTAAAGATGCATTGAGCTTAAGCAAAAATCCTGTTTGCTATAAC
>CAZKCB010000282.1:0-2749 GCA_964550965.1 uncultured Oscillospiraceae bacterium | reverse complement strand
AAGTTGAATGCATTAAATCTACTGATACATCTTTCAGCCGTGTCGGACGCATTGATATCCAGACAGCAGGCTCTAAGTTCTGGTTGATATGCGACGACACCGACAGTCTCTCCATTCAGACGGATGAAGCAGGTGATCATATTTTTTGCAAAATGCGGCATCACATCATATAGTACATTATTGTCGGCCATTTGCTTTATGACCTTGTACATATCGTATGCTCTTTTCGCACTCTCGGGAATGATTTCATTAAACTCGGGGATCAAACGATCCGGATCGTCTGTCGATTCATAGATCGGTGCTGTTTCCTTGTTATTGGAAGGCAGGTAGGACAGCAAGTCTTTTACCTTTTCAAGAGTGTCTTTGTCATCCGCTCCAATGAAATGTGCAACGCCGCTGATGGCATTGTGCGTCATGGCGCCTCCAAGAGCTTCCGCACTGACTTCTTCACCGGTTACGGTCTTGATGACCTGGGGACCCGTGATAAACATCTGACTTGTTTTATCTACCATGAATACAAAATCCGTAATAGCAGGTGAATAGACAGCTCCGCCTGCACAAGGGCCCATGATCACCGAGATCTGCGGGATCACGCCGGATGCGATCGTATTGTTGTAAAAGATTTTTCCATAACCGGAAAGGGAATTGACGCCTTCCTGTATCCTGGCACCGCCGGAATCATTGAGCCCGACAAGGGGGGCTCCCATTTTCAAGGCCATATTCTGAACCTTGACGATCTTTTCGGCATGATACTCGCCGAGAGATCCCCCAAGGACAGTGAAGTCCTGTGCATAAGCAAAGATCACTCTGCCGTCAACATTTCCGTAGCCGGTTACCACGCCGTCTCCGGGGGCTTCCAGACCGGCCATATCAAAATTACTGCATCTATGGGATACAAAGGTATCGATTTCTACGAAACTGCCTTCATCAAAGAGCAAAGCGATTCGTTCTCTTGCTGTCAATTTGCCTTTCGCATGCTGCTCATCGATTCTTTTTTGGCCGCCGCCGAGTTCCAGATCCTCTTTTCTCTTGCGGAGATCTTCTATTTTATTCATGCGTTCCTACCTTCCTATAATCATATGATTCTCTTGATTTACATGCTATATCTGCGCGTTTTGAAATTTAGTTAGTTTTACTATATATTATTTTTGGGCAGAGTGCAAGTGCTCAGATCTGCAGGCTTGTTTCCGTATAAAGAAAACGCGAAGGGTGATTTCCCTTCGCGTTTTTATCACAGTTTTTTGAAACTGCCTATTTTAAATTTAAAGCTTTTCTTCAGATTTTTCATCCTTTTCCGGAATGTCTTGTTCATCGTCGGAGAATGTGCCTTCCAGAAGATTCTCCTCGTCAACTTCCGAATCATCTTCATCAGCATCCTCGTCCTCAACCTCTGATGATTCCTCTTCGTCTTCTTCCTCAGGTTGCTCGGCTCTGTATTCAGCAGCTTCGGCGGCTGCGATTTCAGCAAGATGCTCAGCTGCCTCTTTTGCGTTCATCTCTTCGATCGTACGCGCCTGCTCTCTGGTGTCTTCGACGAGCTGCGTTGCGGTTTTTTCGCCAACAAAAAGTTGTTCGAACTGTTCCGCGTCGAGCGTTTCCAAATCAAGTAAAACTTCTGCAAGAGTATGCAGCTTTTCTATGTTTTCGGACAAGAGTTTTTCCGCCCTGTCAAAAGATGCCTCAATAATATTACGGATCTCTTCGTCGATCTCCTTTGCCATCTCCTCGGAATAGTTTTTCCTTGTCGAAAAATCCTTTCCTAAGAAGACTTCATCAGAGGAGGAATAATTTACAGGTCCGAGCCTGTCGCTCATTCCGTATTTTGTTACCATTGCTTTTGCAATTTCCGTAGCACGCTCGATATCATTGCTTGCGCCTGTACTGATATCATTGAGAGTAAGCTTTTCAGCAACGCGGCCGCCCAAAAGATGTACGATTTTTTCTTCCATTTCTGTCTTTGTCTGGAAATATTTATCTTCTTTGGGGAGGATCATTGTGAATCCGCCTGCAAGGCCACGCGGAATAATCGTGATCTGATGTACAGGGTCTGTATTCGGAAGCAGTCTCGCAACAAGAGCATGTCCCGCTTCATGATAAGCCGTCAATTTCTTTTCAGCCGGGCTGATCAGTCTGCTTCTCTTTTCAGGACCTGCAATGACCTTTGTGATAGCCTCTTCGATTTCATCCATGCGGATGAGCTTGCCGCTTCTTCTTGCAGTCAGAAGAGCTGCTTCATTGAGCATATTTTCGATATCAGCAGGGGTAAATCCCGGAGTCCGTCTTGCAAGGATCTTCGGTTCAACACCAACATCGAGCGGTTTATTCCTCGAATGGACGCGGAAAATCGCTTCTCTTCCTCGGACATCAGGGATGCCGATCACGACCTGGCGGTCGAATCTTCCCGGTCTTAAAAGAGCAGGATCCAAGATGTCCGGTCTGTTTGTGGCAGCAAGGATAATGATGCCGCTGTTGTCTCCGAAGCCATCCATTTCGACAAGCAGCTGATTGAGAGTCTGTTCTCTTTCATCATGTCCGCCGCCTAAACCTGCGCCTCTTTTTCTGCCTACCGCATCGATTTCATCAATGAAAACAATGCAGGGTGAGTTCTTTTTAGCCTGCTCAAACAGATCCCTGACCCTCGATGCTCCGACACCTACAAACATTTCAACAAAGTCAGAACCACTGATCGTAAAAAACGGTACTCCCGCTTCTCCGGCCGCTGCCCTCGAAAGGTAGGTCTTTCCTGTTC
>CAZKCB010000281.1:0-2766 GCA_964550965.1 uncultured Oscillospiraceae bacterium | reverse complement strand
AAGTTATGGAAGAACCCAAACTGGAAAGGATAACCATTAAAAGGGGTTTTGGGGAAGCTAAGGAAAACGCGAAGATAATGGAAACTGCGGTTCAGGAAATTGCTGTTATTACAGGGCAAAGACCGGTCGTAACCAAAGCGAAGAAATCCATCGCGAACTTCAAGGTAAGACAGGGAATGCCCGTTGGCGCAAAAGTTACCCTCAGAGGAGAAAATATGTATGAATTTGCTGACAAGCTTTTCAACATCGCACTCCCCAGAGCAAGGGACTTCAAAGGCGTTAATCGCAATTCCTTCGACGGAAGAGGAAACTTCTCCATGGGTATCAAAGAGCAGTTGATTTTTCCTGAAATCGTCTATGATCAGGTAGACATGATAAAAGGAATGAATATCGTATTTACCACGACGGCAAAGACCGATGAAGAGGCTTTAACATTGTTAGAACTCTTAGGCATGCCGTTTTCGAAATAACGAGGAGGTACGAAAGTGGCAAAGACATCTCTAAAGGTAAAACAGCAGAGAAAACCCAAGTTCACCACGAGGGCCTATACCAGATGCAGAATCTGCGGAAGACCCCATGCATACTTGAGGAAATACGGCATCTGCCGTATCTGCTTCAGAGAATTGGCTTACAAAGGTGAGATTCCCGGCGTCAGAAAAGCCAGTTGGTAATACATTAAGGAAGGAGGTACAGTTAATATGACTATGACAGATCCTGTAGCAGATATGCTCACCAGAATCAGAAATGCCAACACTGTAGGACATACAACCGTTGATATTCCTGCGTCTAAGATGAAGAAAGCAATTGCTGACATTCTTGTCGCGGAAGGATATATCAAAGGATATGATATCATAGAAGAAGGCGTTCAGGGCACTCTCAGAGTGCATATGAAGTACGGCGCTGGTAAAGAAAAAGTTATCAGCGGAATCAAAAAGATCTCCAAACCCGGTTTGAAGGTTTATGCAAAGAGCTGTGATGTACCGAAGGTACTTGGAGGGCTTGGCATCGCCATCATCTCCACATCGAACGGGATCATCAGCGACAAAGAAGCCAGAAAGCTCGGAGTCGGCGGAGAAGTTATCTGCTATGTATGGTAGGGAGGAAGAAAAATGTCCAGAATAGGCAAAAAACCTGTAATACTTCCTGCCGGCGTTGAGGTCAAAGTAAGTGACACAAATCTTGTCACAGTGAAAGGACCGATGGGCGAACTGCAGGAACAAATCAGCAAAAAAGTTAAGATCGAAAACAATGACGGTGTTCTTAATGTTACCGTTGATGGAGAAGACAAAGATTCGAGATCGGCTCACGGCCTTTCCCGGACTCTGATCGATAATATGGTAGTAGGAGTCACCGCGGGCTTCCAAAAGAAGCTCCAGATGATCGGTGTCGGTTACAGAGCCGAAAAGAAAGACAAGCTCTTAGTAATGCAGCTTGGCTATTCCCATCCGATCGAAATGGCGGATCCCGATGGGATCACGACCGAGGTACCTGCACCTACAGAAATCATCGTTAAAGGTATCAGCAAAGCGGTAGTCGGAAACTATGCGGCCATCATCAGATCAAAAAGACCTCCGGAACCCTACAAGGGCAAAGGCGTCAAATACATCGATGAAGTCATTCGCAGAAAAGAAGGCAAGACCGGTTCTAAGAAGAAATAGGAAGGAGTGGAGAAAATGGCAAAAAAGAGCACAAGAAATGACAAGCGTGTCGCCAGACATGCAAGAGTCAGAAAAGACGTTTTCGGTACTCCTGAAAGACCGAGACTTTGCGTATACCGTAGCATTTCCAATATTTTCGCTCAGGTTATCGACGATGTGAGCGGAACGACTCTTGTTTCTGCGTCCACTTTGGACAAAGAAGTCAAAGCAGCTTTCGCAAACGGCGGCAACAAAGACGCAGCGAAAGCAGTGGGAGAAGCAGTCGGAAAAAAAGCCATGGCAAAAGGCATCGAAACCGTATGCTTTGACAGAGGCGGATTCTTGTATCACGGCAGAGTAAAGGAACTCGCAGATGGCGCACGTTCTGCCGGTTTGAAATTCTAACAGGAGGAGGAAGAGAATGCGACAGAATATGATAGATGCATCGAAACTCGACTTGCAGGAATCCATCGTAAACATCCGTCGTGTCACGAAGGTCGTTAAAGGCGGCAAGAACTTTAGGTTCAGCGTCACCGTTGTTATTGGCGACAAAGAAGGACATGTAGGTGTCGGACTCGGCAAGGCTCAGGAAATTCCCGAAGCGGTCAGAAAGGCCATCGAGGATGCAAAAAAGAAATTGATCTACGTTCCTACCGTAGGAACGACAGTACCGCATAGAAGCCTCGGCATTTTTGGAGCAGGACAGGTTTTGATTATGCCTGCAGCTCCCGGTACCGGTGTTATCGCGGGAAGCTCCGTTCGTACAGTGCTTGAATTAGCAGGTGTTACGGATGTCAGAGCAAAATCCATCGGCAGCAACAATGCCGGTAACATGGCGTGTGCAACCATCGAAGGGCTCAGAAGCCTGAAGACTCTCGAAGGTGTAGCTCGTCTCAGAGGAAAAACAAAGGCAGAAATTCTTGGATAAGGAGGGAACGAAGATGGCTGATAAAAAAGTAAAAATTACATTAGTAAAAAGCCCTATCGGCGCTATCCCCAATCACAAGAAGATCGTGGAAGCCTTAGGACTCAGAAAACTGAATCAAACTGTTGAGCAGCCAGATAATGCGCAGATCCGTGGATCCATCGCAAAAGTCTGTCACTTGCTCAAAGTTGAAGAACTTTAAGA
>CAZKCB010000280.1:0-2807 GCA_964550965.1 uncultured Oscillospiraceae bacterium | reverse complement strand
GTGCCCCCGGATTATTGAGAAGATACGGCGTAGCGGTCGTCGTCCATCCGCTTGTTGATTCAAATACTGCTTGCGTCATAGAATAATCGCCTGTCAAATAAAAAGGAAGTGCACAGACAAAAACGGCGACGATCCAAGACAGGACTACGATCACCGCGCTTTGTCCTTTGTCCAGATCCGCTTTTTCTTGTCCGCGAACCAAAAAACTCAATAAATAACCGACGAGCAGCGTAGAAACTCCGGGTATGATAAAGTATTTTGCAACGGTATATTCTCCCGGATATGCAATCAGAAAAAGAAGCGGAAGCATTACGATTCCGCCAATGAGCATGATGATTACACCGATATATCCGATCATCAAACGTGTGCCTCTGACAGGATTTTTGGTCTGCATTTTTAATGTCCTCCTGTAATAGATGCTATCACTGTTTCCTGCATGGAAGGATCGGAAAGGATAATCAGTTTGTGTCCGCATTTCAGCAAGGTCTCTTTTGTCGGTTCCAGCATCTCCGTATCCTCAAGAATACAGCTTAAAATCGTCCTCTTCGGCAAGGCAAGCTCCGCGACCGTTTTGCCGCAGGCGGGACTGTCT
Organism: uncultured Oscillospiraceae bacterium; assembly: GCA_964550965.1. GTDB lineage: Bacteria > Bacillota > Clostridia > Peptostreptococcales > Anaerovoracaceae > STD2-154. The sequence continues at coordinate 2,215 of CAZKCB010000280.1, read as the reverse complement.
TCCTTTAAAAGGATCTCTGTCAGAACGATCTGGTCGTGTTCGATCGCGATGCTGTTGACCGAAAAATCAAAGGTCGATACCTGTTCGATAATGTTTGCAAGCATATAAGTCGCACTGATCGCAGTATTTACACCAAGCTTCTTGAACACTTCAACATTTTTAGGGTTTATGACGATCGCGACCGCTCTTTTGATTCCTAAAATGCGCTTTGCAACCTGACAGATATAAAGATTTTCTGCATCCGAAGGTGTCAATGCAATGATCAGATCAAAGCCCTGTACCTGTGCGTCTTCAAAAGAATACTGCTTACGGGGGTCTCCGTTATAAACCAGCGCCTTATGTGTTTCGGCGAGATACTGGCAATAGTTTGCATCATTATTGATAACAACGATTTTATGTCCTTTTTTAAGGAGTGAGCCAATCAGAAAGTCTGCCTTGCTTCTTCCTCCTGCAATTGCAATCTTCATATTCTTGTTTCTCCTATTTCCCCAAGCTGTGCATTAAGGCGTCATCAGAATTCAGCTTTTCAAACTCATGAATCGAAAGATTCGAGGGGAGAATCGCCTGTATGTTCAGTCCTTTTAATACATTCTGCTTATCCGTATCATAAAATCGCGCGTATACTTTATCGATACCGAAAATAACGCTCGCGATCTGGGCTATCATCGAGTTGATATTATCATCATTTGCCGTTGCCATAACAATATCAGCTTTTTCAATTCCGGCATTTTTAAGGACGTCAACATCAGTCGCATCCCCTTCGATTTGAAATCCGGTGAAGGTAGGGGGGAGTTTTCGAAAGGATTCAGCATCCTTATCTACGATCATAACATTGTAGCCCCGATCAGAAAGTACGCCGGCAAGACTTCCGCCCAATCTTCCGCAGCCCGCAATCAACACCGCCTTATCTTTTTTGTGTTCAAATTTTTTCCCAAACATTTTCAAAACCCTGTGGCCTTCCTTTTATTATTATTAAGAGTTTCTATGCAAACCATACTATAGCAGAATTTCTGTTAGTATTCTGTTAGTTTTCAAGATTTTCGTGTTAAGATTTTGTTAAGATTTTGTTAGGTGAGGAAATAAGAAAACTCCGGCAGGAAGCTTACGCTCCTGCCGGAGTTTTCTTATCTAAAGACTCTTTTATAGAGCCTTCCATTTAAAATTGAACTGTTGAATGAAGATTATTCGTCGATCTTAGCAAATCCCTTGGAGAGATCCGCTTCTTCGGGCTTGACGGCCTTCGTTTTCTTAGCGAATTTGTATCCAAGATACAGCGCGATGAAGAGCGGAATGCCGATATAAGAAACGCCGATTCCAAGCCAGTCAATGGTGTCGCCAGAGAATGCATACAGTCCCTGTCCACAAATTACGACGACGCACAGTACAACTGCAAAGATGGGGCCAAACGGGAACCATTTTGCTTTGTACTTCAATTCGTCAAGGCTGTGGCCCTGAGCCAGGAAAGCTTTTCTGAAGCTGTAATGTGATATAGCGATTCCGAGCCAAGCAATGAACCCGGCAAGACCGGATGCACTGACAAGCCAGAGATATACTGTGCCTGAACCTGCAAGCGAGCTTAAGAAGCAAGCCATACCAATGATTGTCGTTAAAATCAATGCGGGCATAGGAACGCCTCTCTTGTTGACGCTTCTAAAGACTTTGGGAGCTTTACCTTCCATAGCCAAGGCGTACAGCATACGAGTTGCAGCATACAGGCCCGAGTTACCACAAGAAAGTACCGAAGTCAAGATGACTGCGTTCATGATCGAAGCAGCAGCAGCGATTCCTGCTCTTTCAAAGATCAATGTGAACGGGCTGACTGCGATATTTTCAACACCGCCCTTGAGCAGGTTGGGATCATTGTACGGGAGAAGGAATCCTACAACGAGAATAGCACCGATGTAGAAGATCAAAATTCTCCAGAATACTGTTTTAACTGCTTTAGGAACGTTCTTTTCGGGATCTTTGGTTTCTCCGGCAGCAACACCGATCAGCTCTGTGCCCTGGAAGGAGAACCCTGCGATCATGAAGATGTTGACAACAGCGATCGCACCACCTGCAAACGGAGCATCCTGAATGATCCAATTTTCAATACCGGGAGCCTTTCCACCCATGATTCCAAGAATCATAAGGAAACCAATGGCGAGGAAAATGACGATCGTGACTACTTTGATTCCGGCAAACCAGAATTCGCTTTCGCCGTACATTCTTGCAG
>CAZKCB010000279.1:0-2829 GCA_964550965.1 uncultured Oscillospiraceae bacterium | reverse complement strand
ACCATACCATAGCGACCTTTTCAGGTGACTCTTTGGCAATCAGGTCTACAACATCAAACCCATAATTAAAGTTTTCAGGAACATCTATTGAAAAATTATTATAAAAGTCTTCATAAGAGTCATAATCGATCTGCTTTACAAATCTGCCCAACACATTCATAGAATTTACACCTATTCCTTAATTCATTACGATAGCTAAAAGTTTTGCCGGTTTTTCGGAGAGCGCACGCATTCCGTGAGGATGCATCGAATCAAAATAAAGTGAATCGCCTTCCTCCAATATGATCTCATGTCCGTCAATTACAAGAAGAAGAGTTCCTTCTACCATGTAATTGAATTCATGTCCGGGATGCGAACTAAAAACAATTTCTTCATCATCAGCTTTTGGATCTATCGTAACGAGAAATGGCTCTGCTTTTTTATTGATGAAATTGTAAGCAAGGCTCTGGTACTTATATTGTTTTTTCCGTTCAACCAGCTTTCCCTTGCCGTTGCGGACCACTGCATAGCTATGCAGTTTCGGTTCATCACCGGTCAGGATCGCCGTCAATTCGACCTTGAACTTGCTTGCGATTTCATAAAGGAAGCCGACCGGAATATCAGTCGTACCGCTCTCATATTGTTGATATAATTCGTTTGCCACTCCAAGTTCCTTTGAGAGAGTCTCCGTTGACAGCCCGGATATTTCTCTGAGGTCCCTGATTCTTTCGGCAATCAGTTTGATCTGATCCGACATTCTAATCCTTCCTTTCTACTGCGTTTCCGCATAATTGTCTATCCATGCTTTTAGATACTAATTCCTAATATGATAGCACAGCGAGAACTTAAAGAAAATAATTTTTTCTGTCTATACAGCAAAAGCAGGACTTGTGCCCTGCTTTTACCAGCTTTGAATTTTGAAGGAGAATCAAAATAACTTATAGATAGATCAGACAGCTTATTATTCACTGAAGAGGGGAGTTGACAGATACCTCTCACCTGTATCAGGAAGCAGCACTACAATATTTTTGTCTTTGTTTTCGGATCTTTTCGCAAGCTGCGTCGCGGCCCAAAGAGAGGCTCCGGAAGAGATACCTACAAGAAGTCCCTCTGTCTTTGCAAGTGCTTTTGCGCTTTTGAACGCATCTTCATTTGCAACGGTAATGATCTCATCGTAAATCTTTGTGTTAAGAATTTCGGGTACAAAACCAGCGCCTATACCCTGTATTTTGTGCGGACCCTTTTGTCCTCCCGAGAGCACGGGGGAATCTGCGGGCTCTACAGCGACGATCCTGATCTTCGCATTCTTTGATTTCAGATATTCACCGACACCCGTAATCGTTCCGCCGGTGCCGATACCGGCCACAAAGATATCTACGCTTCCGTCGGTATCATCCCAAATCTCAGGTCCTGTCGTTGCTCTGTGCGCTGCGGGATTTGCAGGGTTTTCAAACTGTCCGGGAATATAGGCATTCGGTGTTTCTTCTGCGAGTTCTCTGGCTTTTTCGATCGCTCCGGCCATCCCCTTCGCACCTTCCGTCAGCACAAGTTCGGCACCGTATCCCTTGAGCAGGATCCTGCGTTCCACGCTGAACGTATCGGGCATTACCAGGATGATCCGATACCCCTTTGCTGTTGCAACAGAGGCAAGTCCAATGCCCGTGTTGCCGCTCGTAGGTTCTATGATCACGGACCCTTCATGGAGCAAGCCTTTTTGTTCCGCATCTTCGATCATCGCCTTGGCGATCCGATCCTTTACGCTTCCCGCCGGATTGAAGTACTCAAGCTTTGCAAGCACCTTTGCCTGCAAATTTTCTTTTTTCTCATAGTTGGAAACCTCTAGCAAAGGAGTGTTCCCGATCAAGTCTGTTAAACTCTTGTATACTTTTGCCATTTTTTTATCCTCCGTTTTTTATTATTTATAATACATATATGTTTTCTATGTTTTAAAGATACTCCTTCTTTTTTCTTCTGTCAATAGGCTTTCAAAAATTATTCCTATTATTTTTATATGAATTGATTTTTTTGATCTTGCAGCAATGGTTGACAAGAGGAATGCTTTCAAATATTATGAATACATATATATAAACTATGAAATGAGGTGTGCCGTGCGAATTTCAACAAAGGGACGCTATGCGCTGGCTTCCATGGTAACTTTGGCGCAATATTATCGTTCAGGTGAATTTATCACTGTGATCAGTATTTCTGAAAAACTGGGGATCTCCAAAATCTACCTTGAGCAGGTTTTTTCTCTTTTGAAGCGAGGTTCCCTGGTCCATTCCATCAAGGGTGCGCAGGGAGGATATCAGCTGGCCAGGCAGCCATCCGAAATCACTGCCTATGAAATTCTTTCCGCAGTCGAAACATCGCTTTTTGAAGATACCGAAGATACCGTCAAAGAAACCGCTTTACCCATCGAATCGGCCCTTCACTCATTGGTCTTTGAACCACTCGGAGCTGCCGTGAAGGAAGTGCTCGAAAATATCGACCTTCAAAAACTGATCCATGAAGCAGAAAGTAAAAAAGCGCCGGAGAATCTGATTTTCTTTATCTGATTCCGACGCTTCTATTTCTATGTTAAATTGCTATTTTCTTTCGTTTATCCCAGGATGGTCCCGCCTCCAACGACAGTGTCTCCGTCATAAAAAACGGCAGCCTGCCCTGCGGTGATCGCTCGTTGCGGTTTTTCCAGCTTTACAAAGACACGTCCGTCTTCCTGCGGATAGATCACAGCCGGTGTCTCTGGCTGTTTGTATCTTGTTTTCACCTTTATATTCTTTGGTTCGTCCAGTGTTTCGATCGAAATGAAATTCAAATCTCCGACATAAAAGCTGTCACGAAACAGTTCTT
>CAZKCB010000278.1:0-2830 GCA_964550965.1 uncultured Oscillospiraceae bacterium | reverse complement strand
TTGTCGACTTGATCACATTCTCATCTTTGATGTCTGTGATGATCAGTGCTTTTCTCGCGGCCTTGACATTAGCAAGAACCTTGAGCATTTCTTTTGTTCTGGGTTGTTCCATTTTGAGAGAATCCAGAACGATGATCTGCAGTCCTTCCACCTTTGAGGAAAGAGCGGACTTCATTGCGAGTCTTCTGAGCTTCTTTGGCAATGAATATCTGTAATCTCTCGGTTTTGGTGCAAACACCACGCCGCCGCCGATGTGGTTTGGCGATGTTGTGCTTCCCTGTCTTCCTCGACCGGTTCCTTTTTGACGGAACGGCTTTCTGCCGCCGCCTCTGACTTCGCCTCTTGTCTTAGCAGACTGGGTTCCCTGTCTCTGATTTGCCAGATAGTTTTTGACTACCGCATGCACTGCATATTGATTGACTTCGATTCCGAAGATTTCATCCTTCAATTCGATGGTGCCGGCTTCTGTGCCGTCCATTTTCAACATAGTTACCTGAGCCATTTGACTTCCTCCTTTCTTTCAGTCTCTCTACTTATTATCCTGAGCTTTAACAGCATACCGGATGCGGAGAAGTCCGCCCTTGGGACCCGGAATGGCTCCCTTTACCAGCATAACGTTTCTTTCAGGAAGAATTTTCACTAATACAACGTTCTGTACGGTGATTCTCTCTCTGCCCATTCTTCCGGCCGCTCTGTTTCCCTTGAATACTCTGGAGGGATACGTACCGGCGGCGAGAGCACCTGCTAATCTGTGGTGCTTGGAACCATGGCTCATGGGTCCTCTGCTTTGTCCCCACCTCTTGATCTGACCCTGTGTTCCCTTGCCCTTCGAAGTGCCCGTTACGTCAAGCTTTTTACCTTCTTCGAAGTCAGCGACGGTGATCAGTTGTCCCGGATCATAGCTTTCGCCTTCATCCAAGCGGATCTCCTGCAAATACTTTTTGAGCGGAGCCTGCCATTTTGCAAAGTGTCCTTTGGTCGGCTTGTTTGCTCTTTGCTCTTTCTGATCCTGGTATGCGATCTGGACCGCATTGTAGCCGTCTGTCTCGACGGTCTTGATCTGTGTGACCACAACCGGTCCTGCCTCAATGACAGTTACGGGGATGGATTCACCTGTTTCGGAAAAAATCTGTGTCATGCCGATTTTTTTCCCAAGAATGGTTTTCATGTTTCTTTCTCCCTTCTTACAGCGGATTGCCCGGGCGATGCCGTCAATCATTCTAAGACTCTTGATACAGCGTCTTTTTGCCTATAATTTGATCTCGATGTCCACGCCGGCAGGCATGTCCAACTTCATGAGAGCGTCGATCGTCTTCGGCGAGGGTGAGAGAATGTCGATCAATCTCTTATGTGTCCTCTGCTCGAACTGTTCCCGGCTGTCCTTATACTTATGGACGGCTCTCAGAATGGTGATGACCTGCTTTTCTGTCGGAAGCGGGATCGGTCCGGAAACTTCTGCTCCGGTCTTCTTTGCCGTTTCCACGATTCTAGCCGCGGACTGATCCAGTGATTTGTGATCATACGCCTTCAGCTTGATTCTGATTTTTTGTGCACTCATTTTTCTTCCTCCTTGTTCTACCCGCAAAACGGGTATTTTCGTACGTTTACGCTATGCATGTACGGGGAATTCAGTCTTGTACACTTTGCCGTGTGTTTCTTTTATTTTTTACACAAACAAAGAAAGCGAATCCCCTCGTCCTCTTCGAGAGAGGGCAATTCTCAGTAGAAATTCTCCGATAGCACGGTAACTTCCTACCTCATCGCATTATTGCACTGCCTTTACCGGCAGTTACAACCACAAGCTTTTAAATTATATAGCAGGGTTTTAAAAAAGGCAAGTACTTTATCTATTATTTTTTGAACAAATAGCAACTTTTTTTAGCATACGCCATTACGATTTCAACGTTTTCAAACCACATCTCCATACACGCTACCTAGTGTTTCTTTTTTGGCTGTTATATAGGGGCACCCGCGTTGGCTGCCCCTATATTTTGTAGTTCCTAAGAATTCTTCATCATAACGCTTTCAACAACATCCGAAACGTCTTCACAGGCGTCACAACACTTTTCAAGGATATGGAAGACGTGTGTCCATGCGCCGATGGTTACCGCATCCATTTCACTCGTGTAAAGTCTTCTTGTTGCCTCAGTGTAGAGTTTGTCACCATCTTCTTCGAGTCGATTGACTTCAACGATGTACTCGTGGAGATCTTTGGACTTTCGGAAGTGACGGAATTCCATCAGTGCTTTTTTGAGCGCATTGCAGCAATCCTGGATAATGCGTGCCATCTGCAGCGCATCTTCACGAACGACCGTAATATTGAACATGTACATCCGCATAAGCACATCTTCGATCGAATCTGTCACTTCGTCGATTTGGTGTGCCATTTCCATAATGTCTTCGCGCTCGATCGGCGTAATAAATTCTTTTGCAAGCTTTTCCATCATATGATGCTTTTCAATGTCACAGTCATGTTCTATCTTATGCATTTCACGCATCTTCTGTTCAAGCTCTTCCGGCTTATAGTCTGTCATTGTCTCAATCAGAAGCGCTGCCGCAAGACACGAATGCTCGACCAGCGTCACGAACGATTCATAATAGTATTCTTCTTTTCTTGCCATTTTGTAAGTTCTCCTTTACATCCCATCCATTTCTTTATCAAGTTGATAATACATTTTTTTCGCGCACAAGGCAAGTGGATTCCTTAAATGCATAGAGAAAAAGAAGCTGTCCCATTCGGGACAGCTTCTTGAATCTGTTCGTACTTTGTTGAAATTATTCTTTGATCGTTGCTACGACGCCGGCGCCTACTGTTCTGCCGCCTTCACGG
>CAZKCB010000277.1:0-2840 GCA_964550965.1 uncultured Oscillospiraceae bacterium | reverse complement strand
CAAGCAAAATCGAAGCACTGATCACGGAAAAAACGTCGGCGATCCTGCCGGTGCATATTTTCGGCAATGCCTGTGATGTTGAAAAAATCGACAAAATCGGAAAAAAATATGGGCTTAAGGTCATCTATGATGCCGCGCAGGCCTTTGCTGTGAAAGTAAACGGAAAGGGCATCGGAACGTTTGGAGATGCTTCGGAGTTCAGCTTTCATTCCACGAAAGCATTTCATACGATCGAAGGAGGAGCCATCACGTTTTCGGACAGCGGCATGAAAGAAAAACTATCCAAGCTTGGGAGCTATGGAATAGGGACATCGACGGAGGGCGGTGAAGATATTCTCGTTGGGCATAACGCCAAAATGAATGAATTTGAAGCGGCAATGGGAATCAGCAATCTGCGGCATATTGCTGAAGAACTTGCGAAGAGGAAAGCCGCGGACGAAACCTACAGGAAAAGGCTCACAAATGTAAAGGGCATCAGCTTCGTACCCTATAGGGATGGCGTCACAAAGAACTATACTTACTTTCCCATTGTTGTCAACGAAGAAGAATACGGCTGCAGCAGAGATGAATTAGCCGAACGATTCTTTGCTGAGAATATTTTTCCAAGGAGATATTTTTCGGTTTTGACAACGGATTACAAATGCTACAAAGAGAAGTACGGAGATTCCGATTTGCCGATTGCCCGATCTGTTGCAGGCCGAGTCCTTGCAATGCCGATGTATGCGGATCTCTCAACTGACGATGTTGAGCGGATCTGTGACGTTATTCAAAAATAGTATCAAAAAAATCAGATGAGGAGATCCTATGAACACTCCGGATATCTATTTTGAAGAATTTTGGGGATCGATGAATGCCGAGCACGATGGCGGGACTTATCATTCCTATGAGTATGAAGACGAGAACGGGATGGTCCTTTATCGTTTCATTAAGCGCCCCACAAATATCCTGCCTGACACTTATGATATCCTGACACCTTCAGGCTTCAGCGGACCTGTCGTGATAACGTGCAAAAAAGGCAGGAAGAAAGATCTGATTGCGGCCTTTGATAAAAGTTTCGGCGAATATTGCCATGGAAATAATATCGTGGCTGAATACGTTCGCTTTTCTCCCTGGGTCAAAAACGCTGAGGATTTCGGTGAAGTTTATGACCTGAGTTACAAGTGCCCTATCTTGTGTGTAGACCTGCAAAAAAAAGATTTTTTCAATGAGGAATTTTCTTCAAATTGCAGAAACCATATCAGAAAAGCCGAAAAAAAAGGAGTGCAGATCAAATTTGATTTTACGGGAGAAACGATAGATGAATTTTACAGATTGTATAGCTTGACGGCCGAGCGGGACCGTTTCGCTGAAATGAACAAACGAAGCCGGGAATATATATCGACGATCCCCAAAATGTGCGAGGGACATTTCTTTATTATAAACGCTGCAGTTGGAGAGAAGATCGTGTCTTCGGCGATATTTATCCACTCAGACAAGTACCTGCATTACCATCTCTGAGGGAACGATCCGAACTATTTTTCCTATCAGGCCAATAGCCTTCTCATAGCAAAAGGCTGTGAGTGGGGAGTTGCCAACAATAAATCGCTGCTCAATTTAGGCCCATCCTTTAATGAAACGCTGCATGTGTTCAAGCAGCACTTTACAAGGGATGGCGTTTATGATTTTTATATCGGCAAGAAGATCCGATTGAGAGACCTATACAACGAGCTTATTGAAGTCAAGGGAAAAGCGAGCGATTATTACTTCCCCGCGTATCGAGAAGGGTGAGAATGCGAATGTACAAACGCGCTGAAGAAGCAAAAAGAGAATTCCTGGATTATAAAAATAAGGTGCGGCAAACCGTTCAAACATTTGAAAAGCATAGCGCCTGGCTTAAAGACGGTTCTTATGTTCTGGACGGCGGCTTAAAGTTCATATACAGAAAAGACAAGGCTACGAGGGATATCATTAAAAATGTTTTTTTGAAAGACAATTATTATCCCAAGAAAGCTTTGAGCTTTTGGGAAATCGGCAAAAAACTGCTCATCGCAAGAAAAATAAATTGTAAGGATCCAAATCATAGAATGGGACATAAATTCAATGGTACGATTTGTCTGATTGCAAATAATTGGAAAACAGGAATTGAAAAAAATGTTAAACTATTCGATTTTGAGGCGATGCAGGTCATGACGTTTTTTGGCTCAAGCGATGAGGTCGAAAAAAAAATAGAAGCTTATGAGCATTTCAAAGATTATTTCACAATACCCAAAATCATATCCTATGATTTCGAGAACAAGATCATTGTGGAAGAATTGATCGACTGCAAGCCACGGGAGGAATGGAACAGATCCGATTACGAAAAGATAATCGAAGGCATCTACGATAAATTCAAGGATTATTATTTGGATTGTAAACAAGCAGGAAAATATACAAAAGCCACTCTCCATAAAACAATCGAAGAAATAAAGAAAGTACCGGCTTTATCTGCAGCGGCAGACAAGCTTCAAAGAAAGATCGCAAATGATTTGATCGATATGCCATTTCCAAGAGTAAAGGGACACGGGGATGTGTGGCTGTATAATGTGCTTCTCAGTCAAGAGAAGGAGCCGCCTTCAGGATATTTGATCGATTGGGAGTATGCCGGGGAATATTTCTTCCTATATGACCTTTTGTATTGGATGCACGTTGAAATCATTTATAATAATGACTCTTCCTATATAGAAAAGTATTTGTATGGCGGATATGACAAGAGCTTAAAAGAAATATTCGAAGTATTCGGCATGGCTTATGATGAAAAGCTGCGATTCGCCTATTACGTCATGGTCATATTGGAATTGCTGGAGCACAGGATGATATTTAAA
>CAZKCB010000276.1:0-2844 GCA_964550965.1 uncultured Oscillospiraceae bacterium | reverse complement strand
AGGACAAAAAGGTCGTACCCGGGAATGCCGAGCTTAGATAAACCTCCGGAAGTCACAAACCAGTGATTTCTGACTGCCGTCATGTTTTCGATAGTGCCAAAGGCCGTTTCAATATCCGGTGCGCGGAAAAACATCCAGGCTAAGTTTGCAAGGCAATAGGTAATGACCATCTGTATGACCTGGTAGCCGCCGCTGTTCCTGTTGATTTTTAGAAAATCTGTTGTTTTTTCTTTGAGTGGCTTTGTGATCTGGCCGATCACCTGGAACAGTCCATGCAGAAGCCCCCAGATCACAAAAGTCCAGCTCGCACCATGCCAAAGGCCGCTCACAACAAACACGATGATGATATTCAGGTATTTTCTGGCTGTGCCATTTTGATTTCCCCCGAGCGGGATATAGAGATAATCCCGAAACCAGGTGGAAAGCGAGATGTGCCAGCGTCGCCAAAATTCAGCGATAACCTTTGAAAAATAGGGCTGCCTGAAGTTTTCCATCAGACGGAAGCCCATGACCTCGGCACTGCCGATAGCAATCACCGAATAAGATGCAAAATCACAATAGATCTGCAAGCCAAACAGCAAGGTCGCAAGAATCACCGGGATGCCTCTGAAATGTTCGTAATTGTTGTATACCGTATTGACGATAACGGCCGCGCGGTCTGCAATGACAAGTTTCATAAACAAACCCCAGACGATCAGCGTGAGGCCCGTCTTGGCTCTTTCGTAATCAAAATAATGTCTGACACTGATTTGGATCAAAAGGTTCTTTGACCTCTCGATCGGCCCGGCAACAAGCTGTGGGAAGAACGATACAAAGAGCGCATATTTCAGGGGGTTCTTTTCGGTATAAATATCGCCCCGATAGACATCCATCGTATAGGAAAGCGCCTGAAAGGTGTAAAAAGAGATCCCAACAGGGAGCATCACGTCAAATTCAGGCCGAAGCAGTTCGATGCCGTTTGAAGCAAGCGCCACATTTATATTTTCAATGAAAAAGTTGAAGTACTTAAAGAAAAAAAGGATCGAAAGGTTTGAAAACATACTCAGAAAAACCCAAAGCCGTTTTCGTTTTCTTGCAATCAGAGCCTCTGCGTTTCCGCGCAAAGCGAGCTTGTTTTCTCGGCTGATCAAAAGTCCCGAGAGATAGGTGATAAGAGTAGAAAGCCCCATCAACAGCGCATAGGTCGGGTTCCAGCACATATAAAAGTAGTAACTTGCGACCAAAAGCCAGATGTATCTGATCTTGTGCGGCAAAACAAAATAAAACAACACCACGATCGGAAAAAAGATCATGAAGTTCAATGAATTAAAGTTCATAATATAGTCCCTTCCATTTTTTCAATAGCATTATCATACATTTTTTTTTTGCTTTTCGCAACCGTTGCTTTGCGAAGGAACTCGTCTTCCATTTTTTTCTTTTCAATTCGTGGCGAAGAGGCTATAATTGCAATAGACCAATTTGGAAATCTACAATTTTAAGAGTCAGAGAGGAATTTGAGACATGGCCAAGACAAAGAACATTCAGATCTCAAAAAACGAAAACATAAACTGGTTGGAAGGTCTTTTGATCGCCTTTTTCGGCGCTGTCATTATACTAACGGTGCGCATGCACACATATGAGCGTCCCATGGATCAATTTTTCTGGTCGAGCGGAGGAAATCAGGTCGTCGACTTTTTCAGCTATTTCAAAATGGTTCTTATCGTGGCTTGCGGATTTTTGGCGCTGATCGCGATCCTGCTTCGCGTTCTCGGGCATTCGATGGTGGTGAAAAAAAGCTTTGTCTATATCCCGATGGCTGTTTACACCCTTCTTGTCCTTCTGTCCTATGTCTTTTCAGATTACAAGGAATTTTCGCTGCTTGGCTATAATGACCGCTTTGAAGGAACACTTCCTATCTTTTGCTACATGATCCTCTTGTTCTTTGTGGTCAATCGCATCAACACAGAACACGATGTAAAGAAATGGATCGTCATCCCGCTTGCGGCAAGCAGCTTTCTTTTAAGCATTTTAGGTCTTACCCAGGCACTCGATCACGACTTTTTTCAAACCACTTTCGGCAAACAGCTGATCACCCCTTCCTGGTTCTGGGAAAATGTAAACAGCTTGAATTTTACCTTTCAAAACAAAGAAATCTATCAGACAGTTTATAACATCAACTATGTTTCCTTTTATCTCACTTTGCTGATCCCTCTTTTCGGGATGCTTTTTATCCGAGAAAGCAAAATTCGAAACAAGATCGTTCTCGGTGCTCTCTTCACGCTTTTGATCTATAATCTGATCGGTTCGATGTCTTCGGGCGGCCTTTTGGGTATGGCCTTCGTTGTCTTCATCGCGCTGATCGTTTTGAATAAAAGGATCCTCTCCTGGTGGAAATCGATTTTGATCTTACTTGTGCTTACGATCGCCGTAGGCGGGGTGACTTACGAAAGATGGTATCCCGAGCTCTCCGGTACGATGCATTCGGCAGCGCCCGATGCCGCAGTGACAGAGCCGGCAGAAAATCCGACGCCCGGTTCTGTGCGCCCCTACATCGATTACTTCAAGACGGTCGATAACACTCTTATGACAAGTCTGAACGGAGAAGCGCTTACGATCGCTGTGACGCCAAAGGAAGACGGAAGCTTCGGACCCTATTCCCTGACAGATAAAGCAGGCAAAGTGATCGCTCTTTCTGCTTCCGCGCAGCCGGGGGTCTTTGTCATCAACGATGCACGTTTTATGAAATACGCAACCGTGGCCTATGCGTCCGACGGAACCACCTATTACCTTTTGCTGAATACCGCAGAAAAGCAATGGGCCTTTAAGTTTGAAAAAGAAAAGCTCGTCCAAATGAAAGGTCAGTGG
>CAZKCB010000275.1:0-2873 GCA_964550965.1 uncultured Oscillospiraceae bacterium | reverse complement strand
AATGCCTGCGACGGCAATGATGATGGCGGCTTCTGCGCTGACCGCCCAAAACCTTGGGGCAGCTAAGCCTGAAAGGATCAAGGAAATATTTAAGTGGGGCGTTCTGCTCAATGTTCCCTTGATTGCTCTCTTGTCCGCGGTGTGTGTGATTTTCCCGGAAGCGGTCATGCATTTGTTTGTGAAAGACCATTCGGTCATCGAAATCGGAATGGGGTATCTTAAAATCGTCGGAAAGGGCTATCTGCTTTTTACTGTGTTTTATATTTCGAACGGTATCATAAACGGAGCAGGGAGAACGATCTCTACGATGGTGATCTCTTTTATCTCGCTTTGTCTCATACGGATCCCGATTACGGCTTTTCTATCGGGAACGGAACTTGGGATAAAAGGGATCTGGATCGCTACCGTGATCCGCTTTGCGGTCACGACAGCAAGCAGCCTTGTTTACTATTTCTCGGGAGCATGGAAAAAGGATCTGCTTTCCTGAAAATACGAAAAAAAGCGGCTTGCCTTTCACTTGCAAACCGCTTTTTAAGTTGAACCTATTTCGTATTTCTTAGGAATACAATTCCGCAAAAAGATTTCTGAGGCCTTCATGTTCTCTAAGCACTTGCAGTGTCATTTCGGCATGACCGATGCAATACCCGTTGCCGATCATCAATTCGACATCTTTCCCGACACCTTCTGCTCCGAGTGCAGCCTTTGTAAAGCTGGTTGCCATAGAGAAGAAATAGACCTTTCCGTTGTCCTTGCAAACAAGAATGGAGGCCATTTCTGTATTTTCGATGTTTACGCAGTTGATCACAACATCGGCAAGCTTTCCATCGGTAAGCTCTGCTATTTTGTTATAAAGACCGACAGCATCTCTCGCGTCCGCTGTGATGTATTCATCGGCCAGGTCGAGCTTCCGCGCTCTTTCTGTCGAAGATTCGAATCCGTCGACGCAAATGACTTTGCCTGTGATCCCGGCTCTTTTCTTTGCTTCGTAGAGGCACAGGAGGCCGGCTTTTCCGCCGCCGCCGATGACCACTACGGTCTGTCCGACCTTAACGAGCCTTGCGGTCTGCGCGGGAGCACCTGCAACATCGAGCGCCGATAAGGCGAGGCCTTCGGGCATGTCTTTTGGAAGTATCGAATAGATCCCGCTTTGGAACAGGATGGCTTTCCCTTTGATATCAACCTGATCGATATTCGGACGGATCTCAAGGATCTCATCGATACGAAGAGGTGTGAGTGAAAGGGATACGAGGGTAGCGATCCTGTCGCCGACTTTTAGCTTTCCGACATACGCAGGGCCGATTTCTTCTACGGTTCCGATCAGCATCCCGCCGGATCCTGTCCACGGATTTTTGTGCTTTCCGGCCTTCTCTACGATCCCCTTGATCGTCTTTTTGATCGTTTCGAGATCCCCACCGGATCTTTTTTCGATTTCGGTGAAGGAAGCGGAGTCGATGTTCAGAGTGGCAACATCGATCAAAACTTCATTGTCGTAGATTTCCATTGTGTTGTCGATGACATCTGCGGGCTGGGGAAGAACACCTTTCGGTGAAATGACGCGATGTGTACCATAGGGGCATCCTTTTTTCATAATAGTTCTCCTTATAATTAAATTTTATCGGCACCATTTTGAAGATATTGCTTGTTCTTCTGGAATGATGCACAGAATATTCTTGTTAATATGTTAACAGCAATAATCATGCCAAAGTAAAAAGACGGATTTCCTGAATAAATGAAGGGTATTTTGCGAAAAAGAACCGATAAATGTTCGCTGCGCAAAATAGAATAGCGAAATCGGTTCGGCCGTCTTCCATCAATAATTAAGAAATGTAAGTTGCATGAGTATAAAAAGGATGTATAATTATAACCATGTGAAAGAAAAAGCACAAATAGCTTATTGATTAAAAAAAGGAAAGAGGAGAGTGACAAACACATGAAGAAATTATTTACACTGTTATTAGTATTCGCAATGGTATTTTCTCTTGCAGCTTGCGGCGCAAGCAAGGAGGAAGCAGCTCCGACCGACGATGCTGCGAAACCAACCGTATATAAAGTTGCGATGGAACCTACCTTCCCTCCGTTTGATACTACAAATGAAGAAACCCAGGAACTGGACGGATTCGATTTTGACCTGATGAATGCGATCGCAGCAGACCAGGGCTTCGAAGTCGAGTGGGTCAACATGGGATTTGACGGACTGATCCCCGCATTGCAGGCCGGAAACATCGATATCATCGCTTCCGGAATGAACGCCAGCCCTGAAAGAAGAGAAGTTGTTGATTTCTCGACAACCTATTATGATTCGGGACTCGTAGTCGCAGTTAAAAGCGGAAACAAGGACATCAAGAGCATCGATGATCTGACAAAAGACATGAAAGTCGGCGCACAGATCGGAACGACCGGCGCAGACCTTGCAACTGAGCTTTTCAATGACGGAAAAGTAGCGGAAGCAAAAATCTACAACGGACTCGACGTAGCGATCATGGATCTTCAGAATGGAACCATCTCTGCTCTGATCAATGACCTGCCTGTAACCAAGTCCTATATGGAAGCAAAACCGGGAACCATCGAAATCGTTGGCGACGTTCTGAATGCTGAAGCTTATGGCTTTGCAGTACAGAAGGGCAATGCAGAACTTCTTGATTCGATCAACACAGGACTGCAAAACATGATCGATGACGGCACCTTTGATGAGTTATATGCAAAGTGGTTTGAGTAATTCTAAAAATCGGTCTTTTCTTCTTAAGGAAGATTCGGTATAATAGGATTGTATTTTACAGAAGAGGCCTGAGCGCTGCAGACCAAGGCCTGTGGCATCATACCTCTTTTGTTTGTGGTTTAATAGTAAAGAAGATATGGGGAACTCTACTTGGAAG
>CAZKCB010000274.1:0-2875 GCA_964550965.1 uncultured Oscillospiraceae bacterium | reverse complement strand
TCGGAGAAAGCCTCATGCATCCGCTCTTCGGCGAATGCATTGCCTATGCATCGGATCATTCAATCCGGACAGGCCTTTCCATAAATCCCATCATGCTCAACGATGATGTCATTGATGATTTGTTTCAGTCAAGGCTCAATGTTCTCTACATCTCCCTCGACGGACATGATGATGAATCTTTTTCCCGGATTCGGGGGATCAGGAATGCATATACCACTTCAAAGGAACGATTGCAGCGCTTTTTAAAAAGAAAATCTGGTCAAGGATTCAATGCCACAGTTATTCTGTCGATGGTGGATTTCAATTTGAACCGTGAGAGCATCGAGCTTTCCAGGAACTATTGGGAATCAATGCCCGGGGTTGATCAATTTTTAACCAAAAGCTTTACGACCTGGGACGGCGGCGCACCCGATGTGAACGGTTTTTCGGATCCTAATGACGTTTATCCGGAAGACAGGACCGCCGTGCAGTGTTCATGGCCCTTTGAAAGAATGAGCATTACCTGGGACGGTGACGTTGTTCCCTGTTGTTTTGACTATGATAAAAAATATGTACTCGGGAATATCGAATCATCCACGTTGACTGAAATATGGAACGGAGAGCCGATACTGCTTTTAAGGAATGAATTCATGCAAAACAATGTTACCAATCCCCTATGCGTCAATTGCCGAAGACTGTACCGGCCGAACCATCTTGTGAAATTTTAATAATTAATAGACATAAGGCTGTGATGAGGAAAAGTAGCAATGTGCCCGGATCAAAGAGAGCTGTCGTGCGCTGAAAGACAGTATTCGGTTTTTTGTGAACGTCGCCTCGGAGCTTTTGGCTGAAGGATCTTCGGATTTGCGTAAGCTATAACGTTTGACACCAGTTATCGTGTCCGGCATTTTGCAAGCAGTTTGCATGATGCTTATCGAGAGGTCATCTTTCCTTTTCTGCTTTTGCGGATCGAAAGAGGCAACAAGAGTGGTACCGCAGGGATTTCAAAATCTTTGTCTCTTATTTTAAGAGCAAAGATTTTTTTTTACATTCTATTGAGAACGGGAGGATGCCATGAAATTAAACGGTTCGCAAATTTTGATGGAAGTGTTGTTAGAACAAGGTGTGGATACGATATTTGGGTATCCCGGTGGTGCGGTTCTTAATATTTATGACGCGCTGTATGATTACAAAGATAGGATCCGACACATTTTGACTGCGCATGAGCAGGGAGCGTCCCATGCTGCTGACGGTTATGCAAGAGCTACCGGGAAGACCGGAGTGGTTCTGGCGACCTCGGGACCGGGCGCAACAAATCTCGTTACCGGCATTGCGACAGCCTATATGGATTCCATTCCCATGGTAGCGATCACGGGAAATGTCGGAACCGGATTGCTTGGAAAAGACAGCTTCCAGGAAGTCTATATCACTGGCATCACCATGCCGATCACCAAACATAATTATGTGGTTCGGGATGTCAATCAGCTTGCAGAGATCCTTCGTTCTGCCTTCCGCATCGCGAAAAGTGACCGGCCCGGTCCGGTTTTAGTCGACATTCCAAAGGACGTCACTGCTGCTTTTTGCGAATTTACGCATTCTGCACCGGTAGAAGCAAAAAAACCGCCGCTTGCAGATGAAAAAGATCTGCATGAAATTGCGGAGCTGATCAACAAGAGCAAACGGCCTGTTCTTCTTTTCGGCGGCGGAGTCGTAGCTTCGGGTGCAACTTCTTCCGTAACAGAACTGATTCAAAAATCGCAGATGCCGAGTTGTCATACCATTATGGGGACGGGCGTTCTCGCTTATGGCTCCCCTCTGAATCTTGGATTGATCGGGATGCATGGAAATGTCTCTTCATCCAAGGTAGTTGAAAGAGCCGATCTTCTTCTTGCCGTAGGCATGAGATTTTCCGATCGTGTCGCAACCAACGCTGCAAAATTTGCACAGTCTCCTAAAATCGTGCACATTGACATCGACCCTGCCGAAATCAATAAGAACGTTCAGATCGATTACAGTATGATCGGTGATGTCAAAGAAGTATTTGATCACCTTCTTCCTCTTATAAATAAGCAATCCCGGCCGGAATGGGTTTCGGAGATCTCGGAGCTTCAAAGAAAAGTCGACTATCAGCCGCTTTGCTGCGACGACGCCTTGAAACCGCCGCAGGTAATAGAAGACATCTACACGATCCTCGGAGAAGACATCATCATGGCAACGGATGTAGGTCAGCACCAGATGTGGTCTGCTCAATATTCCAAAGCCAATGATCCAAGACGATTTTTGACTTCCGGAGGACTTGGCACGATGGGCTTCGGCTACGGTGCCGCTATCGGCGCGGCTTGTGCTTTTCCAGGGAAAAAAGTCGTCCATGTCACCGGTGACGGCAGCTTCCATATGAATCTTAACGAACTTTGCACCTCCGTCAGTGAAAACCTTCCGATCATCACCGTGATTTTTAACAATCAGGTCCTCGGTATGGTACATCAATGGCAAAAGAGTTTTTATCAAAGCCGTTATTCATTTACAGAACCAAACAGAAAGACCGATTTTGTTCTTTTGGCAAAGGCTTTTGGTGCAGACGGGATCCGTTGCACCACCCCGGAAGAATTCCAGAACGCTTTGAAGAAAGCCACCGCTCACGAAGGTCCTACCGTCATTGAACTTATGATGTGTACCGATGAACGAGTGCTCCCGATGATTCCTGCCGGTCTCACGATCGACGATGTCATCATGGAATAGAGGAGGTATCGTAAATGCAGAAATATATCTTGTCCGTATTGGTTCAAAACAATGCAGGTGTGTTAGCCCGCGTCGCCAGCCTGTTCGGCCGCAGAGGCTATAACATCGACTCCCTTACTGTTTCCGAAACGAACAATCCCGGAGTTTCCTACATTAC
>CAZKCB010000273.1:1639-2877 GCA_964550965.1 uncultured Oscillospiraceae bacterium | reverse complement strand
AGCAGGGACTGAACTGCTGATCGAGAGTGAACAGCCGGAAGAACAAGACGACGAGCGGGATGACGAGGAGTAAAACATGAGGATATTCGCCATTGCAGATCTGCATTTGTCCCTGAGCGGGGAGAAGCCCATGGACATTTTCGGAGGACAGTGGACCGGACATACAGAAAAAATCAAAAAAAATTGGTTGAAGCTGGTAGAAGAAGACGATGTGGTATTGATGGCCGGGGACAGTTCCTGGGCCATGAAATATGAAGATGCGATCCCCGATCTTATGTGGATCGCAGAACTCCCCGGGAAAAAGGTTCTTGTAAAAGGAAATCATGATCTTTGGTGGACCTCGATTTCAAAACTCAATGCACTTGACAAGGATATGTATTTCCTGCAAAACACATACTATAAGGCCGGGGAATATGCCGTGTGCGGAAGCCGCGGATGGATATGCCCGGGAGATTCCGAATTTACAGAGCATGACAGAAAGATCTATGAGCGAGAGCTCGGACGACTCAGAACGTCACTCAGCGCCGCGAAAAATGCCGGCGAGAAACATATTATTGGTATTTTGCATTATCCTCCGGCAAATGACGTGATGGAGGATTCCGGATTCACCTCACTTTTTGAGGAATTCGGCACAGAATTAGTGGTCTACGGTCATCTGCATGGAACGGATCCCTATTTGAGGGGGCTTGAAGGGAAACGGAACGGCGTGGAGTATCGCCTGACAGCTTGTGATTATATCAATTGCTGCCCCTTACTTCTTACAAGGTGATCTGAAGAAATAAAGAAAATCAAAAATTAAATAGAAAGAGAGAGGAATAAACGGATGAGAAGAGTCATTTTGATCGTTTTAGACAGCTTGGGAATAGGTTCGTTACCTGATGCGGCAGCATATGGGGATGAAGGAACCAATACCCTCGGAAGTATCTTAAAAGCAAAACCGAATCTTAAAATACCAAACCTCCAGAGAATGGGGATCGGCTGCATCGATGGGGTTTCGGGCATTCCGCGCATGACCGCTCCCACAGCTTCTTATATAAGACTTGCAGAAGCATCCAAAGGCAAAGACACGATTACCGGACACTGGGAGATCGCCGGATTATATACCGAAATTCCTTTCAAGACATTTGAACGTTTTCCTGATAGCTTCATGAAAGCATTTGAAGAGGCCATCGGGATGGAGACACTTGGGAATTACGCAGCTTCGGGAACTGAGATCCTCAAGGTCCTTGGACCGAAGC
>CAZKCB010000273.1:0-1629 GCA_964550965.1 uncultured Oscillospiraceae bacterium | reverse complement strand
CCGAAGCACAAAGAAACAGGAAAACCGATCATCTATACCTCTGCGGACAGTGTTTTTCAGGTCGCAGCCAATACCGATGTCATCCCTTTGGAAAAACTCTACAAAATTTGCGAGATCGCACGTGAGATGCTTGTCGGAGATGTCAGCGTCGGGCGTGTCATCGCAAGACCCTTCACTGAAAAGGACGGGGTTTACACGAGGACGAGTGACCGCAAGGATTATGCAGTATCTCCGACCGGGAGGACGATTCTTGACCGTATCCATGATATCGGGCAGACCGTCTACGGCATCGGCAAGATCGGTGATATTTTCAACGGACAGGGAATCGATACCTCGATCCACATCGAAGGAAATCAGGACGGCATCACAAAGACGATCGAAGCAGAAAAGCAGGATTTCGGAGGCTTGATTTTTACGAATCTTGTCGACTTTGATTCACTATACGGACATCGCAGAGATGCAGTCGGATATGGCAACTGCCTTGAGGAATTCGACGCACGACTTCCGGAAATATTCGCCGCGATGAAAAAAGAAGATCTGCTGATCCTTTGCGCCGATCACGGAAATGATCCGGGACACAGCGGATGGGATCATACCAGGGAGCATGTTCCAGCTATCTTTTACGGAAAGCTCATCAAGGCCGGGATCAACCTCGGAACCGGAAAAAGCTTTGCGGATATCGCAGCGACGATCGCAGATTACCTGCAGATCGAACCGCCGAAGCTCGGAAAAAGCTGGTATCGTGATCTGAGTTCCGCCGATCCTGAGGCATAACCATGAATATGATAGAAATCATCTTGAAAAAACGCGAGGGAGCATCTCTTTCGAAAGAAGAGATCGATTTCTTCGTGCAGGGATATACCAAAGGGGAGATACCCGATTATCAGGCCTCCGCACTTTTGATGGCGATTTTTTTCCAAAAGCTGAATAAAGAAGAAACCTTCTTACTCACAGATGCGATGCGCCATTCCGGCGATGTCGTCGATTTGTCGGGGATCAAGGGAATCAAAGTAGATAAGCACAGCACCGGCGGAGTCGGTGATAAAACGTCTTTGGTCGTCGGACCCCTTGCAGCTGCATGCGGCGTACCGATCGCAAAAATGTCGGGAAGAGGATTGGGTTTTACAGGCGGCACTGTTGATAAGATGGAGTCGATCCCGGGCTTTCAGACAGCGCTTGCTGAGGAAGAATTCCTTTCGCTGGTCAATCGAAACGGCCTTGCGATCATCGGACAGACTGCGCATATTGCTGCCGCAGACAAGAAAATCTATGCGCTCAGAGATGTTACGGCAACCGTTGACAATATCAGCCTCATTACTTCAAGCATCATGAGCAAAAAACTTGCTTCGGGAAGCGACGCGATCGTGCTTGATGTCAAATGCGGAAACGGCGCTTTTATGGAGAATTTCGAGGATGCCTGCACACTTGCGCAGATGATGGTCGATATCGGCAAGGCAGACGGCAAAAAAACGATCGCGCTGATTACAGATATGAACCAGCCGCTCGGCTTTGCGGTCGGAAACAGCCTCGAAGTCATCGAGGCGATCGAAACACTCAAAAATAGAGGACCTAAGGATATCACAGAGCTTTCCCTTGTTCTCGCAGGATATATGATCTTTGCCGGCGAAA
>CAZKCB010000272.1:0-2881 GCA_964550965.1 uncultured Oscillospiraceae bacterium | reverse complement strand
CTGGTTAGTAAAGGCCAATTTGATTCAAAAATTATAACTAGTGCATAGGAGAAAAAATCTTGAAATTAACAGATATGATTTTCAGCTTTCAATCAGCGTCATATATACAATTCAAAGGTCTTTGCCGTGTCCGTACATTTATTAACTCGATAGGCAATGTTTTTTGTTTGATTACGGATATTGGTACAATGAATCCAAGTGCCTCTGTAACTAATTCAATAGAACGTATTTGCAAACAAGTAATTGCAGTAGGGCTCGTGCCTCCAGAAACAAAGTTCGTTGAGCATTACGAAAGCGATTTTACCGGATATAATGGCACTTCACTTGATCTTGTTTCTTTTGATCATGATGGTTTTCCTAACTGGAAAAAAATCGCTCTTACTAAAGCTGCAGAAATGTTTGAATGCGATGTTGAAGAATTTAAAGATCAAACTCTTGAAAATAATAGATTAATGAGTGAAATACAAAAACTGAGATACGAAATGGATACTAAAATGGATTTCCCATATTTAGATGAACCGCAAGTCATCAGTCGTAGATATGAAATTGAAGCTAATAAAATAGGGAAAAAACAACTCTCCGAATTGGTGAAAAATGGTGCAACAGAACAAGAACTTTCAAGGTTGCTTAAACAAGATTTATCTTTCTTCGGAGAAGTATATGGCCATCCAAACGAAGAATACATTTGTTTTTCGGAATTTCCTTTGGACGATGGATTTGTTGACTTTGTAGTTTTTACAGGAAGATCAAGGATGGACATATATTTGATTGAGATTAAAGGGGCTAACTTTAATTTAGTAAATAATGATCATTATGAAAAATTCTCGAACAAAGTTGAAGAAGCAGCAAGTCAGATTCGAAATAGGCTTCAAAAAATATATGCTCATTATGAAAATTATAGAGTTGATTGTCATAGAATTCGTGAAAAAGTTGAGTCTGGAAATGCAGTATACAATTCGTTCACAGGCCCGATGGGGAAATTGGTTGTTGATCCTAATAAACATGTAAATATTCGTACTGTTATAATCGGCGGATGAACACAAAGGGATTTAAAGGAAAGTGAATATAGACATGCGTATGAAAAATATTCAAATTCGACAATTAAAGTAGAATCATGGGATACTTGGATGCAAAAATTAAGAAGAGGATAATGCAGTACTACGCATAACAAAGCACTCACGCTGACGGCGCATTCGGCAAAGAGGCGCCTGAGCTGCCGGTCGATATTGGTGCGGCAGCCACACTCCCTTCACCGGGCGGCGAGCGCCACTTACGGGTCGGATCTCTTCTAGTCCGGTTCAGGGGCGTCGTGAGTGCGGGGACGTTATGCGACACCGCTTTAAACGCTGTTTCCGCTAAACAGCCGGTTGGAATAAAGCCAAACAGCCGGTTAGAATGAAGCCAAATAGACGGTTGGAATCCAAAAAGTGTTGCAATTTAAATAAAAGTTGTTACACTAAAATTGGGGTGATTATAATGAAAAAATATCGTGCGAGAATAGTTGATAAAATTTTAAAACAACGACTGGAAGCCAAAGGAGCAGTGCTTATTGAAGGGGCGAAATGGTGTGGAAAAACCACAACCGCATCACAAATAGCAGGAAGCATCCTCTATATGCAAGATCCATCAAAGAAAGAACAAAATCTGAGGATGGCAGAAATTGAACCGTCGATATTGCTTGAAGGAAAGACTCCGAGGCTCATTGATGAGTGGCAGCTTGCCCCGTCCTTGTGGGATGCTATTCGTTTTGAAGTCGATCAAAGAGACGACTTTAATCAGTTTATTTTAACCGGATCCTCAGTACCTGTAGATACTACCGCAATTTCTCACACGGGAACCGGAAGAATTGCCAGAATGCTGATGCGCCCTATGAGTTTATATGAATCCGGGGATTCAAACGGCACGATATCTCTAAAAGCATTATTCGATGGTAATGCTAAAAAAGCCGCCAAAAGCGATTTGGGGATTCGAGATCTTGCTTTTTTGATTTGTCGGGGTGGGTGGCCAAAAGCCGTCGGACAGTCGGAACGGATTGCACTGCAACAAGCCTATGACTACTATGATGCTGTCGTTGAATCCGATCTTTCGGCCACGGATGGTATACAAAGAAATTCTCAAAAAGTTCGTAAACTCATGCGTTCCTATTCACGTTTTGTTGCTTCTGATGCGAGGCTAACAAATATTCGGGCGGATATGGCGGCAAACGAAGTTGATAAGCTGAATGAAGAAACGATAGCCTTGTATATTAATCTGCTTCGTCGTATTTTTGTTGTAGAAGAAATGCCCGCATGGAGTCCCAATTTACGATCGAAAACCGCAATTCGTACCAGCGACACAAGGCATTTTGTCGATCCTTCCATCGCTGTCGCTGCACTTGGTATCGGACCTAAAGATCTTATAAATGACTTGAATACTTTTGGTCTTCTTTTTGAATCTCTTTGCGTTCGAGACCTGCGCATTTTTGCAGATGCACTGGATGGCAATATCTATCATTATCGGGACAAGAGCGGTCTTGAATGCGATGCTATTGTGCACTTGCGGAACGGTTCTTACGGATTGGTCGAGGTGAAAATCGGAGAACGGGATATTGATGAGGCGGCTCAAAACCTGATTTTATTAAGCAGGAAAATTGACACAGATCGTATGAAACAACCTGCATTCATGATGATTTTGACGGGAACGAACTTTGCTTACCGACGGGAAGACGGGGTCTATGTTGTACCGGTGGGATGCCTCAAAGATTAAAGGCTTTTTTATCATAGAGCATTAAAAAACATGGCGGCGGTCGCATAACAAAGCACTCACGCTGACGGCCCGTTCAGCAAGGTTCGTGCCTGGGCTGCTGATTTTTCACAAAGTTGGGCAGCCACACCCCATCACC
>CAZKCB010000271.1:0-2887 GCA_964550965.1 uncultured Oscillospiraceae bacterium | reverse complement strand
AGAAGGTATCGTCAGTAGTATCATCCGTATTTTCAGAGGTAAAGAAAAGACCTTTTGAAGCTTCGATGTAGGGTACATACTCCGGGTTATGGAAATTCCAGACCGCCTTGTCATCCGTAAAGCTTTCTGCTGCGTTCTCGACCGGCAAATGGAACGCCCTGCATAAAACGACCGCAAATTGAGGCCGGCTTATGTATGACGCTGGTGAAAAGACATAATCGGCAGTCCCATTCATGATCCTGGCTGCTTTGAGTGCCATGATCGGTTCCTCTGCCCAAGCAAACGCACCCGCAAGATCAGTATAATTCGGGGTATCCACGGTAACGTTGATTCCAACATGGATATTGCTTATTGTCGGATTTATCGAAAGTGCTGCGCCGCTTACTGTTCCATCCAAAAGATATTCGTGCGGAGTGTTTCCATCGTAAGATCCTTGCACCCATTCAACCGGAAGACTCGTATTTCTGTTTTCCAGATACTGCGGCAGTCCGATCGCCGCAAAAGAAGTGCCGTTTGGTACAAAGATCTCCATTGGTGCCTTGATGGCTGTTCCGTCTATTACAGCAGCGACATCATTAAAGGTCGCATTCCCGCTCACATAAATGTCTTGTACACTGCCATTTACAGCAAATGTTTCGGAGACCGAAGCTCTTCCCCATGCAAAAAGTTCGGCATCGCTTATTGCAGCGATCCCAATCTGCGCGGCAACCGCTCCTGTGCTCCCTTCGAAAGCTCCGCCGACGCCTACAAGCACTCCGGTTTTACTCGCTGTGATCGTATCGTTATTTGTCGAATCAACGGTTACACTTCCGCCATGCTGGACTGAAATACCTGTGTTATGTGTTCCGTTTCCCTTGATCGATGTATTTCCGGTAATACTGATCTTTCCGAAACCATAAGAATCCACAGCAACAGCATCTGCACCATTCGCGGTGATCCGCGTATCACCGCTTACAAGGACGCCGCCGCTTCCGGTCGCAAGCACATACAATCCCTTGCCCGATTGTCCGTCAGCAACAATATTGGCCGTTCCTGCTATCGATGCAGTAAGATGTACGCCCATTCCCGCCAGAGCGTCGATTCCCTGAATTCTAACGCCGACACCTTCTGCACCTGAGGCAAGCACGTCCGCATCCCCTTCCAGGGTAAGTGCTGAATACTGATCCGCAAAGATTCCGATTCCTTTGTCACCGGTAGCTTCGATCGAACCTCCCGATATGGTCATCACAGCAATTGCCGATGAAGTTGTCGAATTTGATTTTACACCTGCCCCTGCGGCTTTGATCGTGCCGTCAAGCATCGTAAAGCTTCCGCCAAGACCAGTGATCACACCGGTTCCGTTGGTTCCTCCGGCATTGATTTTCCCGGATCCGCCTAATGTGAGCTGTCCTCCGTGGCTGACGCTGACACCGATCCCATTTTCCCCGGCAGCACTTATAAGCGCACCGCCTGTAACAGTCATTGCCGCGAATCCGAAAACAGAAACGGCAGAACCGTCAGAGGCAGTCGAAATAACGCTCCCGCCATTCACAACGATTTCGCCGCTGTTTTCAGCCCCAAGAACACCATTTGTGCCGTTGCCGCGGATCGTAACATTTGGTCCGAGAGTTAATTTCGCATTGCTTCCACTGACAATGATCCGGTAATCGCCGGTATCGATCGCACAAGGGGTCGCTGCCGTAATGGTAACATTGCCGCTTATAGTGACCGCTCCGGTTGAAGCATTACCCTCCAGTGTATTGTTTTCTGTTAAATCCAGGTTCACTGTAGCCCCGTCAAAATCTGTTTGAGAAAGTACAGGGACAGGGGCGTCGGCGTTCACTTCCATTGGTGTAAACATAGAAAATGCTGTTAAAAACGCCATCACCACTGCACAGACCTTAATTCTGCTAAATTGTTTCATAATGTGTCCTCCAAAATAACTTTTCGATTTTTTTGTCCAAAAATATAATAACGCGGATCGCACATAGTGTGTGCGATCCGCTCGTCACGTTTCATATCCATATAGTCACTTTTTTTGATTGTTTAGAAAAAGAGGCTTAGCCAAGCAAGTTATTTTTATATGCAAAACTGATCATTTGATAGCGATCCTTCAGATTTAGTTTAGCGAGCATTTCAGATACGATGTTTTTTACTCGCCCTTCACTTAAAAAAATGCTGCCTGCTATTTCTTTATTGCTTTTTCCGTCAGCGATAAGCTGCAGGATCCGGAGTTCATTCTCATTAAGAAGCTCTGCGAGTCCGTCTGTTTTATTGATCGTGGTGACCTGTTTAGCCATGTATTCATAGGTTTTTTTGCTTACGATACAATAATCTCCTGAAGTGCTTTTGACGATACGGATCAATTCTTCAGGAGTGACCTCTTTATTCACATATCCGTCAGCTCCGTTTTCGATCACATGAGATATATTTTCATCATCTTCAAAAGTAGTCAATATAATGATTTTTATGGCCGGGAAAGCTTCTTTGATCAGTCTGGTTCCTTCCGCGCCGTTGCATATCGGCATCTTCAGGTCCATAAGAATAAGATCCGGTTTGGTCTCAGCGGCAGCGGCAAGTGCCTCTTGTCCATTGCCTGCGCAGGCTTCCACCGAAATCTCGGGGCCAAGCTCTATGATTCTTTTGATGCTTTCTCTGAATAAACGCTGGTCATCCACGATCATAACCTTTATCATTGTTCTTCTGCCTCCGTTTCCGGTATTGAAACAGCTACGACAAATCCGTTTTCTCCGTCAGAATGAAACAGCAGCGATCCGTTCACCCGATCGATCCTTTCCTGCATTCCGGTCAGACCGAAACCTTTGGTAATATCTGCACAGCCCCTACCAGTGTCAATGTGAGTAAGTTGGATCTGGCGTGCTGTTTTTTTCAATGTTGCAGTGACACT
>CAZKCB010000270.1:0-2899 GCA_964550965.1 uncultured Oscillospiraceae bacterium | reverse complement strand
AGATATTTCACTTCCGCTTCTTTTAAGCCCGAGGCTGCCGCCAAATCACAAATCAGGCTCCTTTCAGCGTTTTGATTTTGTATCATAGCGCTGACCGGAACAATGCTGAGTAATAGAACGACCACAAGGACAATCAGAATGCGGGTGCTTCGCGAGCTTATTTTTTTGCTTTGCATCCCATTCACCTTCCGTCTGATTTTGTGAAGACAATTCGCCTTATTCGACTACTTTGACGTTTTGGATCATGTAGTAATTGATAAAGCTGTTCGTATTGTCTTTTTTGATCAGATAGAAGATCGGGCCTCTTCCGTACTGCCGCCCAAGGATCCAGGTCATAAAGTTTTCGACTTCGTCATGCGAAAGCCCGGCGATCTGTGCCGTGGTTCCATCGTTGTATGTGATGCTCAAAGCCAAATTGGCACTGTTGAACAAATTAGCGGTATAGTCCACATAGATGTCGCTTCTGTAAGCCGTTGTCGATTCGTCATACGCTTTGGTGCAGGATATGATTGAAAAAGTACCCGGCGTATTGCCAGTTATCAGGTTTGCTGTAAGTGTCGCACCGCTGATCTGCCTCAGTTCCGCAGCAGTGATCCCCTTTTTCGTAACGTCGATCCACTGTGTATCAGCATTTTCAGGTAAGGTTCCAACAGTTTCCCATGTGCCGCCCTTCATCGACTTGTAGACACCGCCGACCAGCGCAAAATAGTAGACTTCTGCTGCCTTGGGGCTGATCTCCACAGGATACATCTTTTTAATGTTTCTCCAATCCGCGCAGCTGAATGCCTTGGCTTTCGACGAGTAGATCGCCTCGCAGGACTGCCCCGTCTGGTAGGCGTCTTCGCCAGAATCCATGATGACGTTGATACTTTTAATGCTGGGGGTAATGGTGGTGTTTGGCGAAGCAAAATAAATACTCATATCAAGAGTGTAGATCTCCTTGCCGTTCTCATAGAGTTTTGCAAAAGCCTTTTTGTTCAGAGAATTGATTTCATCCAAAGTCATGCCGCTGGCTATCAGTTCTGCCGATGTCGGCGCCATACCTGTTTTTACAAGTGTCCAAGTTCCGTTTTTGTATGTATACCAGGAGTTTTTGCCGTCGAAGGATAAGAGATAGCGGTCGGGAGGGATTGTACCGTTTGGGAAAGATTCGGTAGTAACATCAATTCCGGTTGTGTTGCAGTAGAAACGGTCGATTCTGATTGAGGATATTTTTCCATCGAGGAAATTGTTTTTTACTGAATCACCCTGTGCCAACAAATTCACATTGCTTAGTAATGCCCCGCCCTCTATAGCTACGCGGTATTGAATCTTTCCATTCGTTAATGCAAAATTTTGATAATCTGACACGACTTCCTGCTTATTTATAAATCTCCAGGGAGTCCAATTTGTTCCGCCATCCGCAGATAATCTGATTTCAAGTTTGATTTTATTTGCTTCGCTTTCACCCCAGTAGCATCGTATTCTCTGGATGCTTTGTAAATCCGTCAGGTCTTTTGCCGCAGAAGTGTATACTTGGTCAGATCCGAAGAACTGAACTTCATTGACCATCCATAGATTTGAGTTTGCCGCATTTGCAATTAATCTCCACTGCGTTGCGGAGACATTATTGATAATAGGCACTGTTTGTATGTATGCACCCACAGGAAAATTTAGTGTTTGTACGTCTACCCAGGTTCCAGAACTACTATTAAGGTATTGTACTTTAACACTGTTCATAAAACTTTGAGCATAAGCATATTGGTTAATATAAACACATTTAACGGTTTTAGGGGTAGAAAAACTATAGCCTACGTAATCCACACCAATACATCCAGCTCCGGAATTTGGCGATATCCAATACGAACACGTCGCCTCATTGTTGTCAAACACATTACTAACAGGATAGTCTGCACGGTATTGACCATTTGAAATTGCAGTGCCACCCTCACATAAATCTTTGCCTCCAACCTGATTTGTTCCGACAACCGCAGTATTTGAGAAAGTCCCTTTTTGGAAGTCAGCCGTTGTGGAATCAGAAATATCAAATGCTTTTAGCCCGGAATATAAGACAGTCGGAGTAGTAGTAAAACCACCTGCACCGTTTGATAGAAACTGTAGTCGCCCGTTCTTAATCTCAGTCAAGTCATTATCAAAAGAAGAAAGATTATAGGAAAACACTTTCGTTTTAGTTGTTTTTATTTCATCAAAGTTCCATGCCGAATTCACATTTGTACGGATGATCAGATCGGATGCTGTCGAAATCACAGTATCTGTATCAAGCAAGTGCAATGTAAGCTCATTCCATGTCCCGGAAATAAGCTCCGTTCCAACTTCATATCTTCCGTCTTTATTTGCATCACTTTTCAGCAACACATTTGTCCCACTGCTGTTAACGTAAAACTGTATCCATGCCGCACCTTTTTTGGGTTTCACATAAAGATGTATTTCTCCATAGTCCTTTGCATTATAGCTTGCTGAATCTACCAAAGTAAATTGTGTACCTGTATTACTGCCGCTTCCTGTATTGATCTCCGCAGAATACTTCCCCACTTTATGATCCAGGGAAAGAATTGCGCTCCCTGAGGTACTGGTCAGCTGCGAATTGATCGCAGCGATTTCCGCATCGGTCTCCATGCCACTGTTGATGGGAAGGCCCTGTGTGCCTTCCTGCCCGATCGGTGTTGCCGCACTGACACAGATGCTGCTTGAAAAAAACACCATCAGAGCAACAACAGCTGAAGTCAAACGTTTCCTGTACATAAATAATTCCTCGCTTTCAAATATAGTGCCTCTTAGTTTTACTTTTTTCCCTTAATTATTTTTTATTTGATTATATTATTTTATTTATTCTAATATGGTTTAAAACCCATCTTTTACAATTTATATTATAGTATTTTCCCTGTCAAGCTCTGATTAC
>CAZKCB010000269.1:0-2918 GCA_964550965.1 uncultured Oscillospiraceae bacterium | reverse complement strand
GCTCTTGGCAGTGCGATCAATGATACCATCAGTGCGATCTGGTGTGTCGGCATTGCTGCTGCAAAAGGCAAGCTTGGAGATTTTTTCAGAACCCTTAGAACAAAGCCGGGCAAAATGATGATGGCTGCTGCTTTGATCGGAGGACCGATCGCAAGCACAGCTTATGTCGTTGCTTTACAGATGGCCGGTTCTATCGTAATCCCAATCACGGCTCTTTGCCCTGCGATCGGAGCGATCTTAGCTCGGATCCTGTTCAAGCAAAAACTGAATGGCCGTATGATCCTTGGTATCGCGATTTGCTTCGGGGCAACTTTCATGTGCGGAAGCACCAGCCTTGACGGCAGCGCACCCGAAGGTATGTTCCTCGGCATGTGCATTGCCTTTATCGCAGCACTCGGCTGGGGACTTGAAGGCTGCATCGCCGGCTATGGAACATCCATGATCGACTATGAAATCGGTATCACGATCCGTCAGGCAACATCGGGTCTTTCCAATCTGATCATTTTGCTTCCTCTCTTCGGCATCCTTGCAGGAGACATCGGTATGGCTCCGAGACTTGTTTTGGAAGCTGTAACAAGCGGTCCTGCTATGATCTGGTTCGTCGTCAGTGCATTCTTCGCAGTGTTTGCCTATAGCTTATGGTATAAGGGCAACAGCATGTGCGGAGCAGCCCTTGGTATGGCTTGTAACGGCGCATACTCCTTCTGGGGTCCTTTCTTCTGCTGGCTCGTACTTGGGGTATTCGTAGGCCAGGAAGGCTGGGTACTTCCTCCAATCGCATGGGCTGCGGCTGTCGTCATGGTTATCGGTATCCTGGTGATCGCGATGAACCCGTTGGATCTGTTTAAAAAGAAGGAGGCATAATCCTATGAAACCACTTAACTATGCAATTTTAAAATACTTTACAACAGTAAAAGAAGCTTGCGCAGATGACGTGATCGAGGCATTGAAAGGCCAATACGGCGACTTCAAAGCACTCCGGAAACCAGCCGTCATCGAAGCAGTCATGACCGCCGAAGCAAACGGGCTTCTCGAAGAAACAAGATTCGAAATGGATCCTAAAGGCGAACTCAGAGTTTACTATCGTGCACATGAAGAAGGTGCAGCGACAATCAATAGTTATATCAAAGACTGATCGAAGCGTTTCAAGCAGAGGCAATTTCAGAAAATTTGCCTCTGCTTGGAAAGATTATAGAAAATACGTATCGCACACAAAGGAAGGAGGAACAGGTTATGAGATATCACGGAGAAGAGGCATTGGGTCTTGTTGAAACATTGGGTATGGTTCCCGCGATCGAGGCGGCAGATAAAATGCTCAAGGCGGCAAATGTTGAATTGATATCGTATGAAAACGTCGGGTCGACGCTTGTTACGGTTATGGTAAAGGGTGACGTCGCTGCCGTCAGAGCTTCTGTCGAAGCCGGAGCAGAAGCCGCCGCAGCAATCGGTAAACTGACCGCACACAATGTTATGCCGCGACCGATCAAAGGCGTTGGTGACATCGTTTCGGTACATGACATCGATCTATAAAATAGAGTAAAGAGAGGAACTGCAAATGGAAAAATATGAAGCGTTAGGCTTAATTGAAACATTCGGTCTGGTTTTCGTTTTGGAAGCAGCAGACGCCATGTGCAAAGCTGCGGATGTTGAACTGATCGGCTATGAAAACGTAGCTTCCGGCTATATTTCGGTGCTGGTACGCGGAGACGTAGGCGCATGCAATACCGCGGTAAGCAGCGGCGTAAAAGCTGTTGAAGATATGGGCGCTGAAGTATACAGCTCCGTTGTCATCGCAAGACCGCATCCTGATCTCGAAAAGATCATTGCCCGTTATTCCCTTGATAATTTGCTCGGATAAAGTACAGCATTTTACTGAAGAAAAGGAGAGTCACAAATGAATATTATCGACAATGATTTGCTCTCCATTCAAGAGTCTCGAATTCTTGCGGAAAATGCCCATGAAGCACAAAAACTGCTAGCAACGTTCCCACAGGAAAAATTGGACGAGATTGTTGAGCGTATGGCAGAAGAAATTGCCAAATATGCCTGCGAACTTGCTGTGATGTCCAACGAAGAAACAGATTACGGCAGGGCCGAGGACAAATGCATCAAAAATCGCTTTGCTTGTGAATATTTGCCGGTAAGACTCAGAGGGATGCGCTGCGTAGGCATTATAAACGAGGACCGCGAAAATAAAACGATGGACGTAGGCGTACCGATGGGCGTGATCATTGCCCTTTGCCCGGCGACCAGTCCTGTTTCAACTACGATCTACAAAGCATTGATTGCGATCAAAGCAGGAAATGCGATCATCTTTTCGCCGCATCCCAGAGCGAAAAATACGATCGCAAGAACACTTGATATTATGATCCGTGCAGCAGAGGGTTATGGATTGCCCGAGGGAGCCCTTACCTATCTGCATACGGTAACACGAAGCGGAACAATAGAACTGATGAATCATAAGGCAAGTTCACTCATCATGAATACCGGCGTTCCAGGTATGCTCAAGGCAGCATACCGATCCGTAAAACCTGTGATCTACGGGGGAAATGGAAATGGACCGGCCTTTATCGAACGGACTGCAGACATCAGGCAGGCGGTCAGGGATATCATCATCAGCAAGACCTTTGATAACGGAGTGGTATCTGCAGCAGAGCAATCTATCGTTGTTGACAGCTGCATTGCGGAAGCGGTAAGAAAAGAGCTCGAGCAAAACGGAGCCTATTTCATGACTGTGGAAGAAGCCGATCGCCTCGGGGCACTGTTCTTCCATCCCGATGGCCGTGCGGAGTCCGAACTCGTCGGAAAATCAGCACAGGAACTTGCAAAGAAAGCCGGATTTTCGGTCTCACCGGCAACCACTGTTATGATCGCTTAGCAGAAATATGTTGCCGAGACGAAGCCTTATTCGCAGGAAA
>CAZKCB010000268.1:0-2960 GCA_964550965.1 uncultured Oscillospiraceae bacterium | reverse complement strand
ATGGACTGATTTCGGCATGAAAATCTTCAAACAGCAAAGACGCAGATGTCGACCAAATTGCAATAAAGAAGAGCTGTAATATTGTGAGAAGAGCCGCATCCTGATCTTTTGTAAGCTTTCCGACAAAGATAATGTGTATTGCTCCGGTCACAGAGCAGCCGAGACAGATCACATCGCCGATAGCTAAAGACATTCCCATTTCCGGACTGTAAGAAATAAAAAGTAAACCCACGGTGCAGGCGGTAATGCAGAGCATGATTCTTCTTGTGATCCTTGTTTTATAAAAGATCCGGGCGAGCAGCGGAATGATCAAAACACCAAGGCAACTAAAGAATGAAGCCTTCGCCGAACTCGTATATTTGATTCCTATCGTTGCAAAGGCATAAGTCAGAAATAGAAGTACAGACAGGATCAAAGCGCTTTTGATAAGCTTTTTATTGATATTCCGAAAACGGCGAATAAAAATCAGGGAGAGGAGAGCCGTTGCGATCCAAAAACGGGAAGCAATCAGATAAAACGACGGGATCCACGAAACTTCTTTCAAGGCAGGGAAACCCAGACCCCAAACGAGTGCGACCAGGACAAGACCTAAAACCGCAAGGGTTTCTTTGCTAACTTTTACCATGAAAAACCTCATATTTCCTGTTGCTGAGAAAATAGAAAGCATTTAAATGCCTATAAATAAGTATAACACATTCTTTAAAATACAGAAAGCGATTCAACCTATGTAAGTGCATATAAAAACGTCTGCCCAAAAGGACAGACGTATTGATGTGACAAAATCGTCATACTCTGATATCGAGAAGGCCTTCCTGCGGAGGAGGTACACTTGCGATCGTTTCTATTAGATTTGTTGCAGCAGCTTCCTGTGTCTGCATGGCTTTTTTCATAACGGCAAGGTCTGTGCTTTGCTGGACCTTATAGCTGCTCATACTGACACTGAGTGCTGCTATGTAACCTGTTAGATCCATAAAAAACGCCTCCTTTCTGATATATCATATGTATTATCGACAAAAAATAAAAAAACATTAATCGGCAGAAATACAAAAAGGAATTGACATCTGGCCGGAAAAGGTATAATTAAACCAATATAACGTTTAACTATACCAGAAAGGAAAATGGCAATGAAATTTGTTGGAATGGGCGATAATGTTGTCGATCGCTATGTAAATAAAAATATCATGTTCCCGGGCGGAAATGCCGTCAATTTTGCTTTATATACCAAGCAGTGCGGAGCCGATTCCGCTTATCTTGGAGTCTTTGCGGATGATACAGAAGGCCGTCTGATCAGAGGTGCTTTAATTGAAAGCGGTGTCGATGTATCTGCGTGCCCGGTGCTTTCTGAAATCGGCACAGAATGCTGCGATGTCGTTTTGGTAGAAGGTGACCGCACTTTTGTCGGGAGCAGCATAGCGGGGAGAAAAGAACATCGGCCCCTTACACTTGGCGATCGGGAACTTTCCTATCTTCGCAATTTCGAAGTGATACATTGCGGCTGCTATGCCTACATGGAAAACGAAATGCCCAAAATAAAAGATTTTTCTTGTATCCGCACCTTTGATTTTTCTTCTGAGCCGGAGTATCGGACGGATGAATATTTTGCTAAAATTTGCCCCTCTGTTGATATGGCTTTATTTTCAGGAGAAGACATGGACGAAAGCGAGATGCAGGCCCTCAGTGACCGCGTCAGAGCCTTTGGGACTTCGTATGTTCTGATAACAAAAGGAACAAAGGGGCAGATCCTTTTTGGCGGACAAAACGAATATAAAGGCCGGGTAAAACAAATCTGCCCCGTTGATACGATGGGCGCAGGAGATGCTTTCTTTTCGGCGTTTGTAACGGAACTTGTACGCAGAGGCTGGCGCAGGGAGCTTGCTTTGAAAAAAGAAATGATCGAGCAGGCCTTTTCTTATGCAGCCGATTTTTCTTCTGCAAATTGTCTTGTGGAAGGATCCTTTGGATTTGCAAAAGCGTATTCTGCAGAAACGGAAAAAGGGAGCAAACAAAATGGCTAAAAAAGTGTTGACGCTCGAAGCCCTGCTTGCAAAAGAAATAGAGTATCGTATCGAAACAGAGGATTACAAAGAAAAACAGAAATTACCATCCGAACGGGTTCTCGCAGAAGAATTTGGGGTACAACGGCTTACCATACGGAGATCTCTGCAAATGCTCGTTCAAAAAGGGATCATTGCATCCAAAGAACGCTCTGGATATTTTGTTGAGCCCAAAAGGATAAACATAACCGTGAATAACTCGGGATCGATCAGAACCGTCATCGAAAAAATGGGAAAAACAGCGAATGTAAATTTGTTAGAATTTGAAAAGATGAAGATCACGGATCGGCTTGCTGAAAAAACACTGCTTACAGACGGGACGGAGGTTTATCATATCCTGCGGCTGCGCTATGAAAACAAAACGCCTGTAGGACTTGAAAAATCATATGTTGTCTGTGAACTTGCAAAGGATCTTGCTACCGAAGATGTTCATAACAAATCTCTTTACGAAACACTGAAAAAGAAGTTCGGACTCACGATCGCACATTCGAATCAAAGGGTTTCAGCGGTTTTTGCGAACGGGCTGGAAGCAGAACTGTTAAAGGTAAGTTTGTCGAAACCACTGATGAAATACCAGGGTCTGGTCTATGATAAAAAAGGACGACTCATGGAATATTTTGAGAACGTCATGCTGCCGGAACGATTCGAGTTCATAAGCAAGCGATAAAAAAGAGGAAAGCTGAAATGATAAAAAATGAAGAACTGCGCGATGATCCGCTTTATATAAAAATGGAAGACATCCTGATGAAAAAGATAGAAGCAGGAGAGTACCTTCCGGGTGAAAAACTCCCGGGGGAACGTACTTTGGCGGATATTTATGGAATCAACCGAATGACCGTAAAAAATGCGATCAATGCTCTTGTAAAAAAGAATTATCTCTATCGGGTCCAGGGAAAAGGAACTTTT
>CAZKCB010000267.1:0-2982 GCA_964550965.1 uncultured Oscillospiraceae bacterium | reverse complement strand
GGAAAGCACAGCAATATCATTGCGGTCGAAAGCGAAACTGGTAAAATCATCGACTCGATCAAAAGGATATCTCCCGACATCAGCAGAGTTCGACAACTCCTTCCCGGTCTTCCTTATGTTCTTCCGCCCGACCAGGGGAAAATATCGTTTTATCACGCAGATGAGGCTTTTTTAAAAACTTTGTTTTCCAATGCGGGTGCAGTCCCTGCGGAGAAAGCTCTTCTTCAGGGAATTGCGGGGCTCTCCCCTGCGATTTGCGAAGAGATCTGTTTTCTTTCGCGAGTGGGTTCTGTGGGAGAAGGGCTTGAAACGAATGCGGCCGAGATTTTTTCCGTTCTTTCCAAATTGGTCGAATCTCTTGACGGGTCCCTTCCCGCTATTGTTTATGAGGATGCAGACAATATCCCTCTCGACTTTCATGTTTTCCCGCTGCATGCCTTAGAATCAGCGCAGGGGGAAAAAGTTTTTGCCGGAGCCGGCGAGGCTGTCGACTACTATTTTTCACACAGAGATTCTGCGAATCGGGTCCGTCAGAAATCCTCGGATCTTGTCAAGGCGATCAACTCTTCTTTAGATAAGCTGTGCCTGAAAAAACAGCGTTTGAGTGAAGACCTTCTGCGCGCAGAGGACGCCGATGGCTACCGCCTTTATGGCGAGCTTCTTACAACGGCCCTGCACCAGGTGACTCCGGGTGCAAACAAGGTAAGCGTATTGAATTATTATAACGGAGAAACAATCGACATCCCTCTCGACCCAAAACTTTCAGGTGCGAAAAATGCACAGCGCTATTATAAAAAATATGGAAAAGCAAAAACCGCAGTCAAAGAAAAAAATATCCAGCTCCTTGAAGTCAACGAATCGATCGAATACCTCGAATCAGTACTGAGCTTTGCAGAAAACGCATCAAGCGTTGAAGAAATGATGATGATCAAAGACGAGCTTTCCGAAAACGGCTATCTGCGTAAGCGGAAAGATAAATACCAGCCTTCCGGGAAAACCAAAATAAAACCCTGCACGCTCGTTACAAGCGACGGTTTCAAGATTTTGGTCGGCCGCAACAACAAGGAAAATGACCGTCTCACATTTAAAACAGCTGATAAGAGAGACCTCTGGTTCCATACAAAGGATATTCCCGGTTCGCACGTGATCCTTTTGACATCAGGAGGCGAAGCAAGCCAACAGGCAATTCTCGAAACCGCAGCCGTGGCCGCCTACTATAGCAAAGCAAGAGCATCCGAAAATGTACCTGTCGACTATGTAACTGTCCGCCATGTAAAAAAGCCGGCCGGTGCAAAACCCGGCAAGGTCATCTTTACCGATAACAGAACAGTATATGTGACCCCTGCGCTTTGCGGGAAGCTGTAAGTTGCAGAAATTACATTTTATGTATATTTAATTACATTTTGCTATTTATTGCTTGTGTTCTCTTATTCTTTATGACTAGAATGAAGAAGGCCATTCAGCACAGCGCCTTCTTCACCGAAAGAGAAAAGAGGTCCAATCAATGAACGAGTTAAGAAATGACCGGAAAGAATACAGCCATCATACCGGAGCGGAGGATCTCGTGTGTACCCTATGCGGGAAACCCGGAACCATTTTTTTCAAGAATGCTTTCGTCTGCGAAGACTGCCTCGATTACGTAAAGAACTCATTGTTAAAGTAAAACAAAATCTCCCACGAATCACTGGATCCCAAACGTACATCCCCTGTGCGAAAAAAACGACAAGACGCTGTGCGGAAAGGCCGATTACTCCCGGTCTTTTTTTCGTTGTGTTCTCATTTTAGCTCCAGTTTTACGTCTCTTCACGGAGAAACCAAAACTGCCGATCGCTTTTTTCGCAAGATCAAAATATTCTCCGTGGCTGAACGTTATCAGACCGGCTTTTTCGAGTTCAAGCTTTCCGGAAGGGCTCATCAGCGACTCATCTGCATGGACCGCAACAACATCTGCGAGAAACATATCATGCGATGGGAATTCGATAATATCACGAACCTTGCATTCAAGGTTGACGGGAGATTCCCCAATCATCGGGCACGAAAGCATCGTTGCAGGAGTTGCCGTCAAATGCTTATCTTTAAACTTATTGACTGTTCTTCCCGATTTCACGCCGCAGTAATCCATTGCAGGAGTCAACTCCCGATTCGTAAGATTGATGACAAACTCACCGGTCCTTTTGATGATCGCATGCGAATGTCTTGACTTTCTGATGGAAATATAAACGATAGGCGGCTCTGTATTGACCGTCCCTGTCCATGCTATCGTAATGATGTTATAGCCCGAGATCTCGTCCCCGCAGCTTACCATCACGGCAGGAAGCGGATAAAGCATAGCTCCCGGTTTGTTCATTGTTATCTTTTTCATTTTCTCAATTTCTCCAATATACTTTCAAATTCGAGGGGGAGCGGAC
Source organism: uncultured Oscillospiraceae bacterium (assembly GCA_964550965.1). Classification (GTDB taxonomy): domain Bacteria; phylum Bacillota; class Clostridia; order Peptostreptococcales; family Anaerovoracaceae; genus STD2-154. The sequence continues at coordinate 574 of CAZKCB010000267.1, read as the reverse complement.
TTTCAAATTCCATATAGCCCTTCCCCGAGGGATGTTCGAAACCAAGCTTCTTTGCATGAAGCAATTGGCCTTCAATACCAAAATTATTCTTCTTCGGACCATATAGAGTGTCGCCGAGGACGGGATGCTTGACATAAGCCATATGCACCCTGATTTGATGTGTCCTCCCGGTCTCAAGCACTGCTTCGACGCGGGTATAGTTTCCAAAACGCTCCAGAACATGGTAATGTGTCACTGCTCGTTTGCTGTTCGTCGAAATAACGGCCATCTTCAACCGATTTTTGGGGTCTCTCCCAATCGGTGCATCTACCGTTCCCTGATCGTCATTAAAATTGCTGTATACGATTGCTTCATATACTCTTGTTATGGAATGGACGGCAAGCTGCTCAGAAAGGCTTTTATGTGCTTTGTCATTTTTGGCGATCATCCAAAGACCGCTCGTATCCTTATCGATGCGGTGAACGATTCCGGGCCGCAAAACACCGTTGAACGAAGAAAGCCTGTCACCGCAATGCCAAAGGATGGCATTTACAAACGTTCCTTCCAGATTTCCCATACCGGGGTGCCCCACAAA
>CAZKCB010000266.1:0-2986 GCA_964550965.1 uncultured Oscillospiraceae bacterium | reverse complement strand
AACCAAGTGGTCAACGCAGAAAACATTCGAAATCTGGAACCTCCATTGGCTCATCTGGAGTGGAAAACAGAATGGGAATGTGCCAATCAGCAAATCAATGAGCAAAATAAAAAATCGATCGAGTTTGCAAATGAATTGGTCGATATGATTTTAGAAAAGGAAACGACGCAGCATATCCTCACACAATGTGATTTCCTGCTCGAATATATTTCTGCTCGTTTTGCAAGTGAAGAAAAGATCCTGGATGCCATCGATTATCCGGCGAAAGAGAAACATAAAAACTGTCATGCCGCATTGATGAAAAAGGCTTTTCAGATCAAACACTCCTATTTGAAAGGGGAACTCGACATTATGATTTTATTTTCCTTTATTATGGACGATCTGATCATAAAGCACCTTTTAAAAGAGGATATCTTATTTTTCCCATATATCAAGTAAAACCGGAGCTGCTATAATAATAAAGTAAAAAGTTCCTCTGGGACATCGATGAGATGGTCAGCGCCGGCTTCGATCAGGACCTGCTTTGTACGGAAGCCCCAGGATACACCGACAGAAACGATTCCGGCGTTTTGGGCTGTTTTGATATCGACTTCACTGTCTCCCACATAGAGCGCAGTAGTTTTTTCGGAATACAGTGCTGACAGTGCTTCAAATATGCCATCCGGTGACGGCTTTTTTTGGCGGGTGGGAGAATCTCCGATCACAACATCGAAACAATCAGGAAACCACAAACGGCAGCTTTCTTTTACCGCTTCTTCGTACTTGTTCGAAACAACACCAAGCTTGAGCCCCATATCTTTGAGGCGCTGGATGAGAGAGGGTATTCCTTCGTAAGGGTGCGATTTATTTGCCATATTCGAAAGGTATGTTTCAAAATAAAGCGCTATGCAGCGTTCTATTTCATCCTCGCTGACACCTTTTGGGAGAGCACTTGCTATAAGCATGTGATAGCCTTGGCCTGTAAAGCTTTTCACTTCATCCAGAGAGCGCTTCGGGTGTCCACCGCTTTCTAAAACCAGGTTCAGGCTGTCTGTAAGATCCTCAAGAGAATTAAGGATCGTGCCATCCAAATCAAAGAGGACTGTATCATATTTCATTTTTTTCTCCTGTAACGTTGCAGCGATAAGCCTTTAAAATCCAATCAAAATTTCTTCTTCCTATATACAATAGGATAGCACATTATGAATGTCTTTTGTTGTATCGATTCTACGTGGCTGGTAAAATATAATAAAAATAGATTCGGAAAAGAGGTGTCCAAATGAGCTTAACTGCGATCAGAGGAGATATCACAAAATTAGAGGTCGATGCGATCGTGAATGCAGCGAATGAAAGCCTTCTCGGCGGCGGCGGTGTTGACGGACAGATCCATAGGGTCGCAGGCCCCGGCCTTTTAGAAGAGTGTCGTCGCTTAAACGGATGCAGGACCGGTGAGGCAAAAATCACAAAGGGCTATAAGCTTCCTGCAAAATATGTGATCCATACAGTGGGCCCTGTCTGGCATGGCGGAAACAAGGGAGAATCAGAGCTTTTAAGAAATGCGTATTTGAATTCTTTGAAACTTGCTTCTCAAAATGGGTTGAAAAGCATAGCCTTTCCGGCGATCAGCACAGGCGTTTACGGCTATCCGAAAAAGGAAGCGGCGCAAATCGCGGTAGATACGATTCGGGGATTTTTGGCGAAAAACGAGATGGACGTTACGCTTGTTGCCTTCGGAGAAATGGACGAAAAACTATATACTGAATTGTTAGAAAACTAACAAACGGGTTGACAAGCAAAAAAGGGAGGAATACCATAGAAGCATAAAGGAACGATTTTTCTGTTTGTTCCATTGGAATTGACTTCAGGATATTAAATATAATAGCTTTTTAAGGACGGTATTTACATGCGGATATTTTCTGCAGAAAATCTACTTATAGTTTCGTTGTTTCTTTATCTGCTTGCAGGAGCAGTTGGTCTTGCGCTGTCTAAAAAACAGCAGCTGATCAATCGGATTTGTTCCATGCTTTGCGTTTTGGCAGCCTTGGCGGGCGCTGCAGCTTCTCTTTTGTATTTGATAAAAGAGCAGGGTGTCCTTTTGATCGGACGTGTCGATTCGGCGATCCCCTTTTTGTCGTTTGAGCTTAAATTTGATCCTCTTTCGGCATTTTTTGTTCTTGCATTGTCGATACTCGTTTGCTGCGTATCTGTTTATTCTATTGGTTATCTTTCGCATTACGAGGGCAAGCGGCCGTTAGGCTTGTTCCATTTTTTATATGCTATCTTCATTTTTTCTATGATGCTTGTGCTGACTTCTTCAAATGCAATCTTTTTCTATATTGCATGGGAGGCAATGGCCGTAATTTCTTATTTCCTTGTTATTTTCGAATCGGAAAAGGAAGAAAACAGAAAGGCAGGGGCCCTGTATGTTGTCATGACGCATATTGCGACGGCCTTCCTTCTTGCCGGATTTATGATCGTCTACAGATACACGGGGTCATTTGATTTGTTCGGCAGTTCAGAGGCATTACCTGAAACGGCAAAAAACATCGTGTTCCTGCTTTTTCTGATTGGTTTTGGAACCAAAGCCGGGATCATACCGCTTCACATCTGGTTGCCTTATGCACATCCGGCAGCACCAAGCAATGTTTCAGCGCTCATGTCCGGAATCATGATCAAGACCGGAATTTATGGCCTTGCAAGATTCGTCATTGGTTTCCTTGGAGTCGAAAATACCTGGTGGGGCGTTTTGATTCTTTCTGTTGGCATCGTTTCAGCAGTTCTTGGCGTTGCTTACGCCTTGATGGAGCATAATATAAAGCGACTTTTGGCATTCAGCAGTGTAGAAAACATCGGGATCATTTTGATCGGGATGGGAGTGTCGATGATCGCTCTTGCAAAGGGAAATGCTTTTGTTGCTGCGCTCGCGCTCGCCGCTTGCCTTTTGCATACTTTGAACCATGCCTTGTTCAAAGGCTTAATATCCAGTTTCAACGCATGAGCCGCCAAA
>CAZKCB010000265.1:0-2990 GCA_964550965.1 uncultured Oscillospiraceae bacterium | reverse complement strand
ATCTTAGAGGACTTTCCTTCGTATGGCAAGGATAGTACCGTCTGACATCTGGTTACCCCCATGTCCGGATTGCGGGATTATTACGATCTGGTCGCTTTGCTCGGGCGAAATTTTGACGAAACAAACCAGCTTTCAGATGCGGATGTCTATGAAATAGTAAAAAAAACGGATTCGACCTATTTTGCGCCCGGATCTGCGTTTGAGTATTCAGATACCGGATATACGATCCTTGGTCTTGTCGTTGAAAAGGTCTCCGGGATGGAACTTTCGGAATTTATGAGCGAGAACATCTTCAAACCATTAGAAATGGAGAATACAGTTGCATTTGATAAAACGTTAGCTTCAGAAATAAAAAACAGAGCTTATGGCACTGTTGCCGCAGGGCAAAACTACATCATCAAAGACCAAAGCTATTCCAGCGCCGTTTTAGGTGACGGAGGAGTGTATTCTTCGCTGGAAGACCTGTATAAATGGGATCAGGCTTTATATAGCAATGCTTTGGTCAGCGAAAAAACGTTAAAAGAAGCATATACTGCGCCAAGACCGTTGACCACATTATATGATAATTACAGTTCCGGATGGTTTTTTAGAAAAAATGGACTTGGAGAACTCGAACAATTCCATGGTGGTGCTACGCAGGGCTTCTCCACATATTTTTTAAGGATTCCCGAACAGGAAAGGACCCTGATCGTTTTAAGCAATAAAAATGATGACGAGAGGGCATATGAAATCCATAGATTTATAAGAAAAGCTTATGGTTTTGCAAAAGAATATTAACGAATAAACTTTATTTGCACCTTGCTTGAATAGATGGTAATATAATGGGTATTTGTCGATATTGAATGGTCCGATTGCATAGGAGGAAGAAAAAATGGAACTATGGGTTACAGAAGAACAAAATGAGGATGTCAAATTTACGTGCAGAGTAAAAAGTACGATATATAGAGGCAAGTCGGAGTTTCAGGACATTGCAGTACTTGATACCGAATACTTCGGTAAAATGCTCGTTCTTGATGATGTAATACAAACGACTACGTTTGATCAGTACATTTATCATGAAATGATCGTGCATGTACCGATGTTCACGCATCCGGATCCGAAATCCATTCTCGTGATCGGCGGCGGTGATGGCGGAAGCATCAGAGAAATTACAAAGCACAAGAATCTCTCGAAGGTGCAGTGGGTCGATATCGACCGTGAAGTTGTTGAAATGTGCAAAAAGTACTTGCCGGAGTGGAACCCGGATGTTGAGAAAAACAAAATCGTTGATTTAAAAATCGAAGACGGCATCAAACATATGCGTGAGTCCAAGGGGCTTTATGACGTGATCATTGTCGACTGCTCAGATCCGATCGGTCCTGGCGAACAGCTTTTCACCTATGAATTCTACAAAGATGTTTATTCGGCGTTAAAAGACGATGGACTCTTTGTACAGCAGACGGAATCTCCCTTCTATCACCGTGAACTGATCAAGGGGATCCAAAAGGATGTAAGCGCCATTTACCCGATCTCACGCCTTTATACTGCAAACATACCGACGTATCCGAGCGGTCTTCATTGCTTCACCATAGGATCTAAAAAATATGATCCCATGATGCCGGCGGCTGAGAGGACACCGGATTTTGAAACACTTTGCTATTCACCGGAGATCCACAAAGCTTGCTTTGTTTTGCCGAAATATGTAAAGGAACTCGTATTGTAAAATGAGAACCAATCTTCAGGGATTCGGATCGTTCTAAAGAGAATAAAAGATCAATTAAAAAGCAGGGGCTTCCGTTTGGAAGACCCTGCTTTTTTCAGGATGTGGAATGGTGTTTTTTGTGTCTCGCTCGCTTTAAAACAACGCCTTCTGCAACGCTGCGGGCATCCTCAATGGAATAAAAGGCACAGGAATGCGATTCCTTAATGATTTTGATGACTTGTTCCAGATCTTTGCGTCTGACGATCGTGTAAACGATCTTGACCTCGCTGTGGATCCCGTGACCATCGACGGTAGTTACACCAAAGCCTGCGGATGCAAGGTTATTCTTGATGATATCATCATTTTCTGTGAGGATGATCCTGACTACCAAAATGCCGATCGCCATCTTTTCTTCAATGAGGATACCAACATAGTTTCCTACGGCAAAGCCTGCGGCATAGGCCAGATAGGCTCCGAAGTTGCTTACGTTATTCATTACCTGGCTGATCGCGATCAACCAAATAGAGACTTCCAGAAAACCGAGCAGCGGCGAAAGGAAACGCCGTCCTCTGGCAACAAAAATAATACGAAGAGTACCTAAGCTCACATAGGCGAGTCCGGCAATAAAGATAAGTGCCGGCAAGATGACCCAGACCAAAACAGTATGCCCGAATAAAGAGTCCATTTTATTACTCCTTTCTGACCGTTTCAAGTCAGCAGTTCATTGCCTGTTTTTGTTCTGCGAAATGTTCCATAACCTTTGCCCATGCAGATCTTGTGGATTGAAAGGTTAAATAGTCCTCCTCGACGCGGCTATGATATTTATCTAATTCAGGCAGGATATTCATGAAATTCGGGTTCTTAAAATAGGCGCATACTTTTGGAAGCACCGCTTCGAGCTTCTCACGCATTTCCTGCACCGTTTTTTCGTAGCAGTCCGGTTGTACGATATAGAGAAGCAAAGGTTTATAGCGGATCCAACCGATGCAGGCATTATAAAAACGATCCAGTACCTTCGCATCATCAGCGCAGGCAACCTTGAACTGGCTCGGCAAGACGCCTTCGAGCAAGTGGTTGCAAGTAGAAAACCCATCATGAAACGTATAACAGGGAACACGCATGACGGTTCTTTCGCTTAGACAGGTGCTGAGGAAGGTATCCTCCCCGCGCGCTCCGGGAGGGTTGTAAAAAAGAAGGACTCTGCGCGGATCGGTCAAATTGCGGCACTGATTTGCACCGGATATAAATTTGGCATGGTTCAGTTCGGGGATTTCTTCGACGGTGACGATTTTCATCGAAGGCTTCACAA
>CAZKCB010000264.1:0-2999 GCA_964550965.1 uncultured Oscillospiraceae bacterium | reverse complement strand
TTTCCTGCTCTTGTAAATCAATTTACCGAAATGATCAAATAGCTTCTTATATTAAGTGAGGTGTTTTATGCTCACCCGTCTTTCCATCAGAGATTTTGCAATCATCGATTCTGTCAGCCTTGATTTTCATCAAGGCTTTCATATCTTTACCGGAGAAACCGGCGCAGGAAAATCCATCCTGATCGAGGCCGTCAGTCTCGCGCTTGGAAGCCGTGCGGATACTGCATATGTGCGTACAGGAAAAGAAAAAGCTGTGATCGAGCTTTCTGCGACGACCGATGATCCAGAAGTTCTTTCCCTGCTTGCAGAAAACGGCTTTGACCTTGACGAAAAAGAAATGACACTTGATATTTCGAGAGAGATCCAGGCTGAAGGCCGAAACACCTGTCGGATCAACGGTACGCTTGTATCCGTTTCTTTTCTCGCAAAAGTCTGTAAACGTCTTGCCGACATTCATGGGCAGTATGATCATCAGTCTCTGCTCGATCCCGAACAGCACATCGTTTTGCTCGATGCTTACGGCGCTTCCGAAATCGAGTCTCTCAAGCTGACTGTTTTTGAAGATTATCATGCTTACTCAAAGGTAAAGCATCAACTCGACACCTTATTAAAAAACCGGGCAGAAAAAGAAAGACAGCGTGATTTCATGCTTTTTGAGCTTTCCGAGATCGACGCTGCGTCACCTCTTCCTGATGAAGATATCGAACTTTCCGAACGTCTTTCGGTCATCCAAAACAGTGAATTGATCTTCAGCCGCCTTTCCGAAGCATACTTACTTTTATTTGAAGGTTCCGAAATTCCTTCCACGATGGATGGACTCGGACGTTCCTTGCATTTACTTGAAGAAGCGGCGCCTTTTTCTCAGGAAGTACGCAATCTTTCCGAAGAACTTTCAGACTGCTTTTATAAAATTGAGGATCTGCAGACCAGAATACGCAACACGAAGGATTCCGTCTCTTTTTCGCCGGAGGATCTTGACCAGGCAGTCCAGAGACTTGATCTTCTTCACAGCTTGAAGAAAAAATACGGCGGGTCTTTGGAAAAGGTTCTCACCTTCAGGGAAGAACTTCGAGAGTCTCTTTCTCAGATTGAAGATGCGGATCATCTGACCGAAGAACTTACGGTGCAATGTGATGTCTGCCTAAAGAAACTTGCCCTTTCGTCGGCGAAGCTCAGCGAAGAAAGAAAAGCCGTGTCTTTGCTCATGGAACAGCGCATCACAAAAGAATTGGAAGAACTCCAATTTAAAGATGCAAAGCTTTTTGTGAAATTTAATGAAGTCCCCGGAGAAACGCCGGTCTATACGGAAAACGGGATCGATAAAATAGAATTTCTACTTGTAACAAACAAGGGCGAACTGCCGAAGCCCCTGGTAAAAATCGCTTCCGGTGGTGAAATTTCAAGGATCATGCTCGCTTTTAAGTCTGTCATCGGTGATTTTGGCGGAATACCTACCATGGTGTTCGACGAAATCGACAGCGGCATCAGCGGTTTGACTGCAAGCGTTGTCGGAAGAAAATTAAAAGAGCTTTCGAATAAGCATCAAGTGATTTGTATCACACATCTTGCACAAATCGCTGCTTTTTCCGATCATCATTACCGCATCATAAAAGAAGATACCGGCGAACGTACAGAAAGCCGTGTTACAGCGTTGGACCAGGACGGAAAGACCAACGAGATCGCACGACTTTTAGGTGGTATGAATATTACAGAAACGACCATAAAAAATGCAGAAGAAATTATTGCTGAAGCGCTGAAATAATAGCTTCCACGCTTTCTTCGACATTCAAGCCTTCAACATTTACACGGATATCGGCGTACTTTTCGTACAGCGGTATCCTTTTTTCATACAGACTTCTGAAGGTCTCCCCTTCTCCCATAGCAATTCCGCGGGTATTGATGTTATCGAGGCGCTCACAAATCGATTCATAGGAAAGTTCAAGATAAACGATATCCCCGAGCCCGGAAAGATGTTTCATTGCCGCATCGCTGTAAACGGCGCTTCCGCCTGTCGCGATCACTGTATTTTCAATGTCGATCGAAAGCAAGGCTTTTTCTTCGGCGGCAAGGAAGGATTCCATTCCCTTTTCGTCTATAAGGTTTTGCAGCAAGTCACCTTCTCTTATCTGGATCAGAAGATCAGTATCGAGAAAATTTTTGCCGAGGGTTTTTGCGAGGATGACACCAACCGTGCTTTTTCCGCAGGCCGGCATTCCGATCATAATGATATTTTTCATTTTACCACCATATAAAATCCAAAAGAGCTGCTTTGGCAAAGAGATTTCTCTTCGCCGAAGCAGCTCACTTTTGTTTGTCAGCTAATACTAGTCTTCAATCTTTTCTTTGACATCTTCAACGATCTCTTCGACTTTATCTGCTACTGTTTCAACTACTTCTTTAACAGCATCTGTTGCTGCTTCAACTGCATTTCCTACAGTCTCTGCTGCTTCATCGAAAAGAGAAGGTTCAATGGTTTCTTTGATAGAAAGACTGATTCTTCTTCTTTCTTTGTCGATCTCGAGGATCTTCGCCTGAACTTCCTGTCCAACGGTAAGCTCATCAGCAATGTTTGTAACACGCTTATGTGCGATTTCCGAAATGTGGACAAGACCGTCAAGACCGGGCTCGAGTTCTACGAAAGCGCCGTACTCTTTGATCTGTACAACTTTACCTTCGATGACCTGTCCGACTTGATATTTCTCGTCGATGATCATCCAGGGTTCAGGCTGATTTTGCTTGAGTCCAAGTGAAATCTTGCCTTTTTCGCTGTTCATGGACAGGATCTTGACCTGTACCTTCTGTCCGATTTCAAGAGCTTCCTGCGGGTGCTTGAGCTTGCCCCAAGAAATTTCTGAAATGTGGAGAAGTCCGTCAAGTCCGCCGATGTCTACGAACGCTCCGTACTCGGTAAAGCGAATTCCGACACCTTCAACAAAATCGCCCACTCTGAGAGCGTACCAGATTTCCTGGACTTTCTTTTGCTTTTCTTCTGCAAGATA
>CAZKCB010000263.1:0-3036 GCA_964550965.1 uncultured Oscillospiraceae bacterium | reverse complement strand
GTTTTGAGATCCTTGAGATCCCCGAAAAAGAAGAATGGTGCGCGATCGCCGCAAAATATACGAAAAAAGGATAAAAAACAGCATGAGCCGATTTCTTGTAGACAGAAGCGCCGTGAAAGGCGATTTCATCGAAATCAAAGACGCTGAGGATATCAAGCACATCGCAAAGGTGCTGCGGCTTCGCGTCGGAGATAAAATAGATATTTCGGATTCTGTCGAATTTGAATATCAAACCGAAATCATTTCCATTGAGACGGCTTTTGTCAAGACTCAAATTCTTGACAAACAAAGGTTTGCGAGAGAACCGAAGCTTCGCGTCACCCTATACCAAGGCGTTCCCAAACCGGGGAAAATGGATGAGATCATACAAAAATCAGTAGAACTCGGGATCCATGAAGTGGTTCCTGTGTTTACTGCACGCTCTATTGTTGATGACAAAAAAAGCGTCGACAAAAAAGCGGAACGCTGGCAGCGCATATCGGCTGAGGCTGTCAAGCAATGCAGGCGCGGAATCATCCCCAAGGTTAAAAATACAATGGATCTATCGGAAGCCGTCAAGGATTTTTCCGATTTTGATTTGCTGCTGTTTCCTTACGAGGACGAACAGGAAAAGAGCATAAAGGAGGTTCTTCAGAGCCTCGAACAAAAACCGGAGAGCGTTGCAATCATGATCGGACCGGAGGGCGGCTTTTCTGATGAGGAAGCGAGGACTATCGTTTCAGCCGGAGGAGTTTCGGTTACCCTTGGAAAAACGATACTACGCACGGAAACTGCAGGTCCTGCGGCATTGGCAATGATCATGTACGAGTTGGAGCTTTAAATGAAGATCGCATTTTACACCCTTGGCTGCAAGGTCAATCAATATGAAACACAGGCGCTGAAAGAGAAATTTGCAGCGCTTGGTTACGAAATGGTAGGAGAACAGGATCCTGCGGATGTTTATGTTGTAAACACCTGCACGGTTACCGGTCTTGCCGACAGAAAATCAAGACAGTATATCAGACGAATGAAAAAGCTGAACCCGCAAAGTGTAACTGCCGTGATCGGCTGCTACGCACAGACAAATCCCGAAGAAGTCAAGGCGATCGACGGGGTCGATATCGTTCTTGGAACAAACGAGAAAAACAGCCTTCCTGATTATGTCGCGCGTTTTCTTTCTGAAAAGGGAGAGCAGCTTTTCCATATCAAGGAGTATGAGGAACTCAGCGACTACGAAGAAACCGGTGTGATCACTTCGATGGAGTCGAGAACACGCGCTTATATAAAAGTCCAGGAAGGCTGCAATCAATTTTGCTCCTATTGCATCATCCCTTTTGCAAGAGGAAGTATCCGAAGCAGAGGGATCGAAGAGATCCGAGCGGAAGCTGTGAGCCTGATTAAAAAAGGGTTTAAGGAAATAGTACTCACCGGCATTAATACAGCACTGTACGGCATGGAAAAAGACTTTGAAACATTGAAAAATGAACAAGAAGACAAGCTGTTCGGGATAGAGACGGTAATCAGCCTTTTGAATGAGATCCCCGGAGATTTCAGGATCCGACTTGGCTCTCTGGAGCCTACAGTCATCAATGCGGCCTATGCAAAAAGGCTTCTTTGCTATGAAAAACTGTGTCCCCATATGCATCTTTCAGTGCAAAGCGGAAGTGAAAGGATCCTTGGGCTGATGAACCGCCATTATGACAGAGCGGCTTATCTTGAGATCGTTTCTGCGCTGCGTGAAAACGATCCGGGCTATGGCTTCTCTACGGATATCATAGTTGGCTTTCCGGGAGAGACGGATGCTGATTTTGCGGACAGCATAAGCCTGGTTGAAGAAACCGGCTATAATAAGGTACATGTATTTCCGTATTCAAAAAGAGAAGGAACACGTGCTGCTGATTTTTCTCATCAGATAGCACCTACAGTGAAAAAGGCGCGTGCGGCAGAGTTGACCCAGGCAGCGGCTAAAACCGCGTTCAAATTTTATGAAAGTCTTTGCGGGACGACGCGGCAGGTCTTATTTGAAGAGTACGACGAACAGAACAATGAAGTCAGCGGGCTTTCCGATAATTATGTGCGGGTCTACTGTTCGGTCAGGAATCGGAAAGAAGCAGAATCTGTCTTAAACCGATTCGTAAATGTAAAACTCGAAATTCCTTACAAAGAGGGAATAAAAGGGGATTGCACGAACGATTCGAAAGGTGTATTATGATTTGGCACACACTCGATCTGTACGATGAATAAAGGATACTTTAGGAGAAAAAACAGATATGGATAACTGCATTTTTTGCAAGATCGTAAACAAAGAGATCCCTGCGGATATCATTTATGAGGATGATGTGATCATTGCCTTTAACGACCTGGAACCTCAGGCTCCCGTACATTTGCTGATCGTACCGAAAAAACATCTGACTTCACTGGATGATGTTGATTTTGATGACATGGAAGCATTGGGCTGGCTCATGGCGAAAGTAAAAGATATCGCCGCATCACAGGGCATCGACAACGGCTACCGTTTGGTCTGCAATTGTGGAGAAGATGCGTTTCAAACCGTGAAACATTTGCATTTCCATCTCCTTGGCAAGAGAAAACTTCTTTGGCCGCCGGGCTGAGTAGTATAATTAGAAAATATTTGACTTGATTATTAGCACATGTCTGTGTATAATAGATACGTTGTAGACTATGCCGTTCAGATTGCTTCGGCGTAGTTCCGAGCAAAACGGAAACCGAAGCAAAGCGCATCTTTAGTCCAAGATACGAGGGGAGGGATAAAGAGAAATGGCACAGGTCGTTGTAAGAGAAGGTGAAAACCTCGAAAGCGCTCTGAAAAGATTCAAGCGTTCTTGCGCGAGAGACGGAGTGATGTCCGAACTGAGAAAGAGAGAACATTACGAGAAGCCCAGCGTGAAGAGAAAGAAAAAGTCAGAAGCAGCACGTAAAAAAGCAAAAAAATTCTAAGTATCAAAAGAGTAACAAACAATCAAGTTAAGTAAAGAGGTGTTGCGGATGTCTTTAAAGGATAGACTGGCGAACGATTATAAGGAAGCCATGAAGGCA
>CAZKCB010000262.1:0-3039 GCA_964550965.1 uncultured Oscillospiraceae bacterium | reverse complement strand
GGATACCCATGAAGGCATCGCCGGGATCCTTGCCGGAAAGATAAAGGAAAGGTATTATAAACCCTCCTTTCTTCTGACTTCAACGGGTGAGGAATACTGGAAAGGTACTGGCAGAAGCATCGAGGGGATCGATCTCTATGAGATGCTTTCCGCCGGCCGCGAACTATTTGAAAAATTCGGCGGCCATGCAGGCGCCTGCGGTTTCCTCATAAAAAAAGAAAACCTCGCGGCGCTGCGGGAAGTCCTGCGGACTTCCGCGGAAAGCATTCTTTCAAAAGATCCGGAATCCTTTGTTCCTAAAATGTACATCGATGAGATATTGGAAACTTCTGATCTTACCCTGGAGACCATCAGGAAATTTGAACGTTTTGAGCCTTTCGGACACAAAAACAGAAAGCCCGTCATCTGCCTTACGTGCCTTCCTGTTCATAAACCGCTCTATATGGGAGAAAACCGACAGCATGTAAGATTTTCCGCTGGGAAAATCCCCTGCATCCTGTTTGGAAAAGCCTCTGAATACAAAGAATTTCTTGAAGGAGAAGCGCCGGTCGATCTCCTTGGCTATGCCGATATAAATCGTTGGAACGGCAAGGAAAAAATTCAATTTGTGGTGCTGGACATCCGGTGCTATAATGAGTGAGATTGCGGACTTTCAGGCAAAAAAAGCAAGCATGAAAAAAACACCGCAGAACATAAACTGACAGGAGAAATCAAAGAATATGCAACGCATGATAACGATAAAAAAAAGAAATTTTCTCTTCCTGTTCGCCGTATCGGTCTTGATCGGTGCGCTTTTAACAGGAGGTCTTTTTACAGGGTACTTTGTTCTGACAGACCAGATCTTTATTTCGTCTGCGGAGTACAAGGAATATAAGAGCCAAAAAGAGACTTTTGGCGAACTAGCTGAGCTTCAGGCACTGATTACGGAGAAATATTATGTTCCTGTAGATAAGGAAAAACTTTATGAGGGAATGTACAAGGGTCTATTTTGGGGTCTCGGCGACCCTTATTCGACCTATTTGACAAAGTCCGAATATGAGCAGCTTATGATTTCCACTACCGGTGAATACCAGGGAGTCGGGGTGACCATCGAGCCTGACAAAACCGGTTATATCAATGTTGTAGCACCCATGGATGGGTCTCCCGCCGAAAAGGCCGGAGTCAAATCGGGAGACAAGATCCTTGCTGTTGACGCTGTGAAATATACCGGGGAGTCGATCGATGCCGCTGCGGCTGCAATGCGCGGCGAAGAAGGTTCCAAAGTGACCCTTTCTGTTCTTCGCGGAGAGCAAAACCTTGAATTTGAAATAAGAAGAGCAAAGATAAAGATGAAAACCGTTACATCGAAGGTGCTTCCTGGCGAAATCGGTTATGTCCGCATCAGTTCTTTTGAAGAGAAGACAGCGGCAGATTTTGAAGCCGCATTGCATCAGATGGAAGTCAAACAAATGAAAGGGCTTGTCATCGACCTTCGGGATAATCCCGGCGGCGTTGTCGATGCAGGCGTTGCGGTGGCAGATCAATTGCTCCCCGAAGGCATCGTAGCCTATACTGAAAACCGCAAGGGTGAAAAGAATTATTATCGTTCTGAAACCAGCGCGACCGATCTTCCGTTTGTGATCCTTGTCAACAAGGGATCTGCGAGCACGAGCGAGATCCTGACAGCTGCAGTCAAAGATTATGAGGTGGGGACTATCGTCGGAACGACGACTTACGGAAAAGGGATCATTCAGGAAATCGAAGCCTTTAAAAATGGCGGAGCCACAAAGCTGACGGTCATGCAATATTTCTCACCGAAAGGGAATGTGATCCATGGGGTCGGAGTCGAGCCGGACTATACCATAGAGTTGACCGAAGCAGATTATGTGGATGGCGTGCTTTCGGAAAGCAATGACAAGCAATTACAGAAGGCGCTTTCGCTTTTAGACTAGGACCTGAGTCTGAAAAATGTTTTTTAGCTGAGAAATTCCAATAAAATAAAACCGGCGGGGAGCATCGCTTCCCGCCGGAAAAAAGAACACGAACGTTTATTATTTTTTCAATCTGGAAATCTGGGTGCGGTAGCCTTCGGCTCCGTAGACCAAACAACGATTGACCCGGCTTATGGTCGCAGTGCTTGCGCCGGTGATCTCTTCGATATCGCTGTAAGTCTTTTTTTCGTCAAGCAGGGTCGCTACCTGAAAGCGTTGAGAGATAGCCTGCAACTCCTTGATCGTGCAAAGATCCTCGAAAAAGCGATAACAATCTTCTTCTGTTTCGAGAAGAAGTATCGCGCGGAAAAGGTCATCTGTTTCTTTGTTTTTCAGTTTTGATTCATAGCTCATCTCTAATCCTCCATTTCGGGCAGAGAGTGAAAAATGGAATACTTTAACGCTTTACAGCGCTATTAAATTATAATACGCAGTATTTTTCTTGACAAGCTATTTTTTTATCATTACAATCAATATATGCAAAAGGGAGTAGTTTATAAGCTTGTAATCAACAATCTCGGCAATGTGCCTGGTTATAAGCCCGCAAGCGGAAACAAGACTGCAGCATGCTTGACATTGTCATGGGAAAGTATGCCGGCGGTTTTTTTTTATCAAAAAGAAGATTTTTGGAGGTATGATTCATGTATGAACAACAAACGACAGAAGCGGCTTTAAGGGGACTCAATGTTGAAAGGCAGAACGGCCTTTCGGCAGAGGACGCTCAAAAGCGCTTGTCGGAATACGGGCCTAATGTTTTCGAGGAAAAAAAAGCTAAGACAAAGCTTCAGATGTTCCTTTCCCAATTAAAGGACTCTATGATTTACATTCTTTTCGGGGCAATGGCGGTTTCTGTAGTTCTTGGAGAATTTGCAGATGCCATCATCATTCTGGCGGTCATTCTCCTCAATGCGACGATCGGAATGATCCAGGAGGCAAAAGCTGAAAAATCGCTGGAGGCATTAAAAAAATTATCCAGCCCGACTGCTCTTGTAAGAAGAGATGGGAAAGCTACAGAAATCAGCGCTTCAGAGCTCGTACCGGGAGATGTTGTTATTATGGAGGCCAGTCG
>CAZKCB010000261.1:0-3047 GCA_964550965.1 uncultured Oscillospiraceae bacterium | reverse complement strand
AAAAAAAGATGGAGGCTGTTCTTTCGGCACAGCAGGGTAGTCAGCAGACGGGAAATGTCATCGAAGTACCTGTCGGCGGCAAAGGGGACAATATCGATGTATCCCTGACAGGAGACATTGTCAAAAAAATGGACGATAACGGATTTACACTGAATGTATCTCACGAGGGCGTGAGCTATCTGCTTCCGGCTTCGGAAATCAAAATTTCTGAGGTGGCTGCCGAACTTGGCACCGCTGGAGATTTGTCAAAAGTAGAGATTCAGGTAAAATTTGAAGCCCCCAGCGCCGAAACCATTGCAAAAATGGCAGAACAGGCCGGAGCGAAGGAATACGAGATCGTGATTCCGCCCGTGAACTTCCATGTTGTTGCGGTGAACAGCGATACCAACAAAGAAACCACTGTCACACGCTTTACCAGCTATGTGGAGAGGATGTTTGAGATCCCCAGCGGCGTTGATCCCGAAAAAATCACCACTGGTATTGTCTACAATGCGGACGGAACCTTCAGCCACATTCCCACAGCGGTGGTGAAGATCAATGGGAAATATTATGCGAAGTTAAACTCGCTGACAAACTCTACCTATTCTGTGATCTGGAATCCGATCGAATTTTCGGATATGAACGATCACTGGGCGAAAGCCGCCGCAAATGATCTGGGCTCACGCCTTGTCGTAAGCGGTATCGGAAACAACAGCTTCGAACCCGACCGGGCGATCACGCGGGGCGAATTTGCTGCAATCATAACCAAAGCTCTTGGAATCTACAGAACAGGGGTCGGGACCGACCAATTCAGCGATGTGAGCAGCACAAATATTTTCTATGATGCAATCAGCATTGCCGATGAGTACGGTTTGATCAAAGGTTACACCGATGGCACGTATGCCCCGAACAAAAACATCACTCGTGAGGAGGCCATGGTGATTTTAGCCAAAGCGGCTGCAATCGCAAAATTGGAAGGGAATACGACACAAACCCTGAAAAACTTCACTGATGCAGGGGCGGTATCTTCTTGGGCAATAGGGTCGGCAGAGATCAATGTTCAGAAAGGTATCATCGTTGGTCATGAAAACAGGCTCCGTCCCCAGGATGTCATCAGCCGGGCAGAAGTGGTCACAGCTGTTGAGAGTCTCCTAACAAGAACCGAATTGATTGGAAATCAGAAATAAACTAAACCAATTATCTTTTTCAAATCGGCGATGGCTAAAACCTGTCGCCGATTTGCTTTTTCCTTTACATTTAAAAAATGCTGCAGTGTTTGATTTCTCAAACACCACAACATTTATTAGTGAGTCAGTTTCTTTGATTGGATCAAATAGAAGGATAATAAAAGCCTTTGCAGACCAAACGGGCTTCGCCTTCCATGAGGAGGGCGCCGTCGTCGGCGATCGTGACACTGACTTCGCCGCCGGGCATCCGCACGCGGACGTGTGGACCGGTCATGCCGAGATGGAAAGCGGCCGCGGCGGAGGCGCAGGCCCCGGTGCCGCAGGCGAGGGTCCTGCCGGCGCCCCGTTCCCAGGTGCTCACAAGCAGGCGGTCTTTGCCACAGGAAGATACAAAATTCACATTGGTTCCCTCTGGAAAAACGGGAGCCTTTTCTATGACGGGACCGTATTTTTCGGTCAGGGCGATCAGCTCATCCGAAAAGGAAGAAAGACCGTTGTTTGCGTCCCTTAGAAAAAGCATGGTATGCGGAACGCCGACTTTTAAAAATACAGACTGCAAGCCCCGGCATACAGCGGAAAGGTCGAGCGCCTGCATTTCGCCGGCGTTGCCCATTTCGACGCGGACGATAGATGTCAGCTCTGTTTCTTCGGAGAGCGAAATCGATTTGACACCGTCTCCGGTTTCGACAGTAAAAGACGAATCCTCTACGATCCCTTTGTCGCGCACATATTTTGAAAAACAGCGGATCCCGTTTCCGCACATGGCGGCGAGACTTCCGTCCGCATTATAAAAATGCATCCTTACATCAGCGATATCAGAAAGCCCGACGCCCATCAAACCGTCAGCCCCGACACCTTTGTGCCGGTCGCAAACTGCTTTCGCAAGCCTTGGGAGATCCTCGACTTCGTTGTTTCTGTTGTCTATCAGAATAAAATCATTGCCTGCTCCGTGGAGCTTCCAAAAATCCATGTTGTCCTCTTTCTTCTTCGTTTTGATCAGTTTTTTTCATTATAGCGAGCATTGTTACAAATAACAAGAAAAGATAGAAGGAAAGAAGACTATTATTTTTGGCTCAATGTGGTTATAATAGAGAAATATGCGAGTTTCATAGGTCTCTTTGGCGACTTTATGGAATCGCTGTTGAAAAGATATGCATAAAATGCTGTAAATTTTTTAATTATACAAAACAATACGACTTTGCATAAGGCGAGAAAACGTTTTTCGTTGAAAAACAAAAGAAAATAAAAATTATACTTGCATAAAGTTACATCGGTGTGTATAATTATAAATTATATCTTAGGTAGGTAAAGAAAATGACAAAAAAAATCAAAGTTGGAATCATCGGCGCGACCGGATATGCAGGAACGGAACTCGTTCGCATCCTAAGCGCTCACCCTTATGCAGAATTGACTTCGGTAAGCTCAGTCAGCTTCGGCGGCAAAGACATCTCTGAAATCTATCCGGGATTTCGTGCAGGGCTGCGTCTTGTATTAGACGAAGAACCGGAATCGATGATCGGGCATTGTGATGTCGTTTTTGCATCGCTGCCGCATGGGCTTTCTCAGGAACTCGCGGCAAAGGCAATGAAGCAGGGAATTCGCTTTATTGATCTTGGCGCCGATTTTCGTCTCGAGAGCGAAGAAGAATATAAAAATTGGTATGATTGCGAATTTATCGATCCTGAGCTTCACGCAAGCGCGGTATATGGGCTTTGCGAGCTGTTCCGGGAAGATATCGTCAAGACGAAGCTGATCGCAAATCCGGGATGCTATCCCACTTCGGTTGCACTGGGTCTTTGGCCGGCGTTGAAAAACGGACTGGTCGACCTTTCGGGAATTATAATCGATTCAAAATCCGGGGTTTCCGGTGCGGGACGCGGC
>CAZKCB010000260.1:0-3098 GCA_964550965.1 uncultured Oscillospiraceae bacterium | reverse complement strand
TGAAATCGTAACCGCTTCTGTATCCGTAACGTTCTTTCCATACAGCGAAGCAAGGCTTGCGCTTTTTGTCTGTTTCAAAATCAGCTTTTCAACTAAAGATTTCAAATTTTGATTTGCAATGTCCGCCTGCTCCTCCAAGGATTCAATGCTTTGTGAATCTAATTTTTTAGTATCACCCTTGGTGTATACCTTGTCTGCAGTCCCCTGATTGCTCAATTCCAAAGTGTCTACATTCAATGCACTGTCTTGCGCCTCAATAGGAACCGTTTCTGCTTTTGGCTGTTTGTTGGCGTTTACCGAGTATCCCGTCTGCGCAGGAGGAAACATCTCAACAGAATTTACCATTTCTACACCCCTTTTCTATCATAATATGCATTCAACGCATATTTTCATAATAATTTTACTTGCTTTTATTCATTCAAAGCAAAGCTAAAAAATGATTCTTTAAACTGTTATCGGCTGTTCTTCCAAAAACTTTAATTTTGATCGCTCGAATAAAAAAACATACTATTTGTTTTTAAGAAATCGAAGGATTGTGAAAAATATATTGCTCTCGCATTTACAAATAGAAAAGGTAGTGTTATAGTCTTAATTACGCGCGTTAAACTATTGTCAAATGTATTCTTAAGGAGAGATAACATGTCTAAACATCAAGGGGAAGGAACCATTCCCGCCGACAATACGAAAAATGTTCCTTTTTTACTAATCGCACTCATATTCTTTGTTTTTGTAGGAATCGCTTTCTTGCCGTCTGTCAATGCAGGCGTTGCAGAAGGTATGGCTGCTCTTAGCGGCGGCGGCGAATCGGCCATGGCGCCTGAAACGCAGACTATTTTTGACACCCTGCAATATGGGAGATCGATCCATGTTCTGGCAATGCTTCTTCTCGGTTTCGGCTTTCTCATGTGCTTTGTAAGAGGCCATGGATTCAGCTCGATCACCGCAACGCTTCTCGTTGTAAGCGTCTCTATACCGATTTATATGCTGATAAAGTGTTTTGAAGGAGAAGGATCACCGCTCAGTATTGAGACCTTCCTTTTTGCAGAATTCTGTGCAGCAAGTCTATTGATCACGGTCGGTGCTCCACTTGGAAAACTGAAGATGGATCAATACCTTCTTCTGGGCGTTTTATTTGTCCCGGTTTACTTCTTTAATGAATGGCTTGTACTGGAAAGCGGCAACTATGCAGGTTTTCTTGATACCGGCGGAAGCGTTTTGATCCACGCTTTCGGTGCATATTTTGGACTTGGCTTTGTTGCCACAACAGCCAAGAAATTCAAAAAAGGCCCCTCCTGCGAAAGCGATCCTGTCAGTAATCAGTTTTGCCTTCTCGGAAGCCTGATCCTTTGGGTTTTCTGGCCCTCTTTTACCAGTGCTATCGTATCACCGGACAGAGTGGTCCTGACTGCAGTAAATACCGTCTTTGCACTTTGCGGTGCAACACTCGCTACCTATATTTTCACTAAACTGATCCGTGGACACATCGACATCGAGGACATTGCAAACGCTGCGTTAGCAGGCGGAGTTGCAATCGGTTCTACCTGTGATATGGGGAATCCGGGAATGTCAATGCTGATCGGAATTGCTGCCGGCATCTTGAGCACCTGCGGTTTCGCTCTCATCGCTCCCAAAGTCGAATCGATGATCAAAGGCAGTGATACCTGTGGTGTTCATAATCTTCACGGAATGCCGGGGCTTCTTGGCGGCTTGTCCGCGATCCTGATCACGGGAAATGCCGGAGTACAATTGCTTGGTATCGTAACAACCGTTGTAATTGCTTTCATCGGCGGAAGGATCGTTGGTTTCCTTGTCGGACTGCTCGGTACCAAAACCGCACTTTACAGCGATGCTGACGAGTTCGGAGAATAAAAATTATAATTGCACTAAAAAAGCTGTCGGCTCCTGCCGACAGCTTTTTTTAAAGAATCACTCCTGACTCTTTTTTTTCATATTGATAATAGTAAGAAACTGCTGCTCAGTTAAAGGTTCACCCGACTGCAAATGCCTTAAAATACCGGTTTTGAGCTTTTGAACCAAAAATTCTTTTTGTGTTTCGCTCGTATTGATCCTATCGTTACTTTGTTCCATCGCTATTCTGCCCCAACAGTAAAAAGTCATTGACCCGGTTCATTTAAATAACTATTTTCTTAATTCTTCAAAATTGTTCAACTTTTCTGTCAACGAAATTATAATACGATATAAGTAGATTGTCAACCATCCGATTTCTTTTTTATCCAGCAGTTTTTATTCCCATTCCTGCAACTCGATAATGTTTCCCTCAGGATCTTTTACATAAATGAAGCTCACTTTTCGATGGTTTGGATAAACCACCTTTGCGATCTCTCCGTGAGTTTTTCCCCCTTCCAGAAAAACCTTCCGCAAGGTTTCTGCCAGGTCATCGACTTCGAACGCAATGTGCGCAAGCCCTGCCGCGTTGATCAGTTTGGGATTGCTCAGATCTATTGTATTATACGAGAATATTTCAAGTGTAGGCCCGTTGTCCTTATATCCCGGAAGGCGCAGATGCTGGCCCTGCACATGGACTTTTTTGATTCCTGTCAATCTATCGATCCACTCTCCGGAAAGATCCTTTTCAGGTACTATGGGAGTACAGCCGAATACGCGCTGATAAAAAAGCGACAGGCTTTTCCAGTCTCTCGCAATGATATTTGTATGCGTATATCTAATTCCCATCTTTATGCCCTCCTTTTTTAGTCTTAAGGACATTATAACGAAAAGATCTTAATATTTCTTTCTTTTTCAATATATTTATTCTATATTTCTTCGGAAGAAATGCAAAAAGACTCTTCCGACCAGAGAACGATCAAAGTTCCTTTCCGAACGGAGACAGAACTTGCGAGTCCAATGAATTCGTTGCTTACACCAAGAGGCATCGTTGCGGTAAGCGTCGCGTTTTCAAGAGGATACTTTAGTCCCGAAAGATCTACGCCTGTCGCCTGATCCCCGCTGCAAAACACTGAAATAATGCCTTCTCGGCCACTTCTGAAATGCAGTTTTCCATCGGTCACCGCGGTAATGACGCTTCCTTCTCCGACCGGCGTTCCGCATATCGGGAATACTCGAACAGCCTTGTTTAA
>CAZKCB010000259.1:0-3109 GCA_964550965.1 uncultured Oscillospiraceae bacterium | reverse complement strand
TTATTCCTCGGGTTTGATCGGAAGGTGTCCTACTCTCCATGATTTTTATTCGGGATCGTAGGCATCAGGGTATGCCAAAGTCACAAGATGTCCAAAGCACCACGAAATAATTGCATTTTCCGTTTCCGCATAACCCCTGCCTCTATCCGCAGGTGAGATCTGTACATTCAGGACATTCGCAAAGCTGGCTGCAACAGAAGGTTTTTCAGTTATATATAGGTTCTTACTCAAATTTCACCTTTTCATTCATGTTTTTGTTGCTGCAACGTTTCGATTCGTCCAGCGTATCTATTATCCTACCACATTCGGCAGCCAAATTGGCAATTATATCTCTGCAGATATACAGAAAAATCCAAAATATGCCGCAAAGAAAAAGAACGGCTGCGGCTGCAATCGTTCTTTTTCTACTGTCTATATATATTATTAGTTTTTTGGGCAGTTTATTGGTTTTTGGGCTTTGTTTTAAGCAGAAGCATCAATAAAATGCCTACCGCCGCGCAGCCTGCTGCAATAATGAAAGCAGGGAACATCAAATCGATATTTTCAACTGCAAGGTTCTTGAAATAGCCTGCGATATAGGATGCGATAACTGCGCCGATACCAAATCCCATGAGCACCATGCCGTAATTTGTCGCCATATGCTTTGCTCCAAATAAATCGGCAGTAAGTGATGGGAAGTTGCTCAGGAAGCCTCCGTAGAAGAATCCAATGAATCCGATCAGCACAAAGATCCAATAACCGTTTGCTGTAGATACCAAAAGTGACATCGTTCCCGAACCCATGAGAAGAATAATAATCGTTTTCTTTCTTCCGATCTTATCCGAGATCGTTCCCCAGAACAAACGTCCAAGTGAATTGCACAAAGAAATGATCAGTACACCTACCATAGCGGTCTCAGCAAGTCCTTTTGCAACAGCGATCGGTTTTGCAAACCCGATCATCATAAGCCCGCCCATGCAGGCCATCATAAATGCAAATGCCATGATATAAAATTCAGGTCTTTTTAATACTTCTTTCGGGGAAAGTTCAGGGCCTGCCGGCAGATTGCTCGCTTGGGCCGCCGCATTAACCGCCGCAATGGATTCGGGTGGGTTTTTCATAAAGATCCCGCCAATGCTGCATACGATAATGAAAATAAGGCTAAGAACTCTGAACGTAGGTTGTTCGCCTAGCGCGGGACCACCAAAATTGGCAATAAGTGCTTCAAGGATCGGAGTAAATACGACACCTCCAAAACCGAGTGCTGAAACGATCAGTCCTGTTACGAGTCCCTTTCTCTCCGGATACCATTTTTGAGCGCAGGCAATCGTTGTGGAATAAGTGAAGCCCATTCCAAGGCCGCCAAGTACACCGTAAGTTGCCCACAAAAGCCAAGGCGCGCTTGAAGTTACAAACGATGCCGAGAAAAATCCAGCAGCCAAAATGATCCCGCCGGCAATTACGACCTTTCTTGTACTATATTTTACCGCAAGTTTTCCACCGATAATGCTTCCTACCGCTAAGAGAAACAACAATAAGGAAAATGTCAGGCTGGCAGCGGCATTGTCTCCGCCAAAAATACTTTCTGCGATACCCGTCTGGAAAATGCTCCAGACATATGCGTTTCCGAGACACATCTGGATCGCAATGGCTGCTATGATCGGAATGATTCTGTTTGGTCTTTTCAATTCGTTTCCTCCTAGCTAATAAAAAGGCCTTTGCTGTTTTTCAGTAAAGGTCCCCAACTCTCCTTTGGGTGATAAATAATTGTAATTTTAAGATAATTCAGACTACTTGCAATGAGAGTTAATTGAAAGTTTGTTCATTTTAGCACAGGCCTTAAACGCTTGTCAATAACATAAAAGATTATTTTTTTCTCTGCACTGCCGCAATAAAGCGCCTTGCTTTTATCGTTCAATTTGCAATGTTTTCGCGTAATTCAAAAGAATAAGTTGTTCAACTTTCCCATCGAATATGTTATAATTTATCAAAATCAATTTTTTCCCATTAGGATCACGCATCCAAAATATCAAAGGTATTTATCACTGCTAGA
This sequence comes from uncultured Oscillospiraceae bacterium, assembly GCA_964550965.1. Lineage (GTDB taxonomy): Bacteria > Bacillota > Clostridia > Peptostreptococcales > Anaerovoracaceae > STD2-154. The sequence continues at coordinate 1,077 of CAZKCB010000259.1, read as the reverse complement.
TTGGAAGGAAGTGTTTTTATGAGTGTAATTATCGACGAAGTTGCCGGCCTCTACAAAATCCTCAGATTGGATCCTTTAAGAAAAACCCCCGGTGTCGTTTTTGACACATTCCCCATGGATAGCGTTACCCATATCGATGCAATCGACCGAGTGATCCACCAAAACGGTGCCCTTTCGCCCGGCTCAATTGGTGATGTCGAACGTCCCTGGTATATGCATCCTTATCAGGATGATAATTTACTGGTGCTGTTCGGAACTCGTTCCGTAGACATCTATACTCCCGAGCATGGTAAAGTTGAGCATTTTGAAATCACTCCAAACTCGATTTACAAGAACGATAAGCTCGTCTACGAGGGCGGTGCCATTCTGGTTTGGCCAAAATATGTATTTCACCGCATCATCAGCGGTCCGCAAGGTTCTGCTTCCATCAATCTTGCCGCACATTACGAAGGCTTTGACATCAACACAAATTTCAGCATCTATGATCTGAACACCAAAACCGGTGAATATAAGGTTATTCGCAGCGGCAGGGAAGATCAAAAATAGGGTGAGCTGACAGCAGTAAAAATCTACAAATGACATACGAAAAAGGGAGGTACAAATGTACTTCCCTTTTTCATATATGGAAATTTAGATGGCAGTTTATTTTTCTTCGTTCTTTTTGCGACCCAAACCTTGTTGCGGAATCTTTTCATCAAGGAAGGTGATTCCTTTGATAAAGAAAGAGATAAAATACAGCACGAGGAAGCACGCGAAAAAGTCAAATACGCTTAAGATGATGGCTCCGTGAACAGTATCTGCAACGATTGCATTACTTATATTTATCATAATTTCACCCCCAATACCGTCAGCATGATCCCGCCGGCCACCGCAGTACCTAAAACACCTGCGAGGTTCGGCCCCATAGCATGCATGATCAAGTAATTACGCTTGTTATATTTGAGTCCCTCATTATGAGATACTCGTGCGGCCATCGGCACTGCCGCAATACCTGCCGAACCGATCAAAGGATTGATTTTACCCTTGGTCAGGAAGCACATCAGACGTGCGCATAAAATACCACTCGCACTTCCGGTC
>CAZKCB010000258.1:0-3126 GCA_964550965.1 uncultured Oscillospiraceae bacterium | reverse complement strand
AAAAAGCTTGAAAAAGAAATGCTGCTGCTGCCGGAAGGAACCTTGGGAATGAAAAGAATCAAGGGAATAACGTATCTTTATAGCTATAGGAATGAAAGCGAGGCTATTAATGGAACTTCGGATACTGACAGAACGTTACAAAGAAGAAAAGTATTGTCCAGACAAAAGTGTCTGTCGAAAAAAGACGCTGATCTGGCCGCAGCCTTGCAAAGAAAACATTTTATAAAAAAGTGTCTCCCTGTCCTCCAAACAAATGAGCGTGCGATGCAGCTGTTTCTTAATACCTACAAACCGCTGGATTTTAGAGAAATCTATGAAAGCATGAAAGAAGCATATCGAATGCAGCCGATGAAAGCAGCGGAGCTCGAGATGGCAGACTCGATTTCGGACGAGGCTACTTCATGGATAGAAGAGCCCTTTCAAAAAAATGAACTATACCCGGAAGGCCTTCTCCATATTACGCTCGGAGGGCGAAAAGTACGTTCGAAATCAGAAGTTATCATTGCCGGCGCTTTGGAAGCAAAAGAATTGCCGTTTCGCTACGAAGCCGCATTAAATCTCGGGAGCCACACCTATTATCCTGATTTCACAATTCTGAGGCCGAAAGACGGGAAGATTTTTTATTGGGAACATTTCGGCATGATGAACGATGAGGGATATGAAGCCAACGCGGCGAGAAAACTTTTCGACTACAAGAAAAATGGGATCCTGCCCTGGCGTAATTTGATTACGACTTACGATGATGAAAGCGGGGCCATAGATGTCCCGGTGATCTACAGCATCCTAAAGGCATTTCTTTTAGATGTTTAAGAACGGGGCGCTTCATTAATTCCATAAATAAAACTAAAAATCATGGCAGGGCATTTTAGGTGTGGCCATGATTTCGTGTATCTTTGGCACACAACTTTCTAAATAAAAAGAAAAAAGCGGGTAAATGCAGTGTAATACTGCATTTGCCCACTTCTAATATCTTTTTTATTTCTAAAATCTATCTTTCCTTGCCAACTAGTTGAAATACAAGTTGTTGGTATGGAATTCGGGATCGCTTGTTGCATCAATGCCAAGATCTTTTAAAGTTTGGTCATCGCGGTCACTCAGGATCGCTGTGCAATGTGCTTTACAGCCCTTGAGCTGAACGAGCGTTTCCACTGCAGCTTGTGCAGAAGGATTTGTTGCGGCGGAAATCGTCAGAGCGGACAATACTTCCTCACAGTTCAAAGAACTCTTTTCGTGCCCGAGGATATTTGTTTTCAGGTTTTGTATCGTCTGCAAAACCGCAGGAGAAATCAAGTGAAGATCATCGGACTGCCCGGAAAGCACCTTGATCGCATTGAGAACTGCGGCAGCTGAGGCAACCATTCGTCTTGAACTCCGTCCAGTCACGATCGTTCCATCCGGAAGAGCCAAAGCCATGACGACCACATTTTCATATTTGGGATCCAAAGAGCGTTTGTGGTCAAGATATTCGCGAGCGGGAACAACCACTTTGCGGTCTTCGACTTTTAAATTAAGCTCGTCCATAAGAAGTTTGCTTTTGTCAACGGCGTCTTCGTTGATCAGGCCCTTTTTGTAATCGCAAAGCGAAATCAAATAACGGCGAATGATTTCCTGACAGGCCGCCTGACGGCAGATCGCATCATCCACGATGCCGAAGCCTGCACGGTTTACACCCATATCTGTCGGTGAAAGATATTCCGATTGCTCACCGGTGATTTTTTCGATGATCCGTCTGACAACAGGGAAAACTTCCATGTCACGGTTATAATTAACGGCAGACTCGCCGCGGGATTCAAGATAGAAAGAGTCGATCATATTGACATCGCGAAGATCCACGGTAGCCGCTTCGTAAGCCAAATTGACAGGGTGCTTTAAAGGCAGGTTCCAGATCGGGAATGTCTCGTATTTTGCATAACGGACTTTTCTGCCCAAAAGATTTTCGTGATAGAGCTGCGAAAGACAAGTTGCAAGTTTTCCGCTGCCCGGCCCGGGGCCGTTCACGACAACGAGGGGCTTAGTTACCTCAATGTAGGGATTTACACCGTAGCCTTCGTCGCTGACGATGGTGTCTACATCTGTCGGATAGCCTTTTGTAAAAAGATGCTTATATGTTTTGATGCCTCTGCGGTTGAGTTTATTGATAAAGACATTGACCGCCGGATGATCCTGATAGCGCGTAATGACAACGCTGTTGATCGGAAGCTCATAGGCCCGGAAGGTGTCGATGAGTCGGAGGACTTCAAGATCATAGGTGATCCCAAAATCGGCACGGGTTTTATTTGTCGTAATGTCACCCGCATAGATGCAGATGATGATTTCGGTCTGATCTTTTAATTTACTTAGGACCTTTATTTTTGCATTTTCATCGAAGCCGGGCAAAACCCGCATCGCATGCTTATCGTGAACCAATTTTCCGCCGAACTCCAAATAGAGGCGTTCGCACTTGCTACAATTGATTCTTTCCATTATGTACTTTGACTGTTCCTCGATATACTTTGCTGAATCGAAACCTACCACTACGCCACCTCACTTTACACACGCAGAACACATTTTTTTTGAAAAAACAACAAACGCTATTATAGCAGACTCTGGACTTTATAACAATGGCAAAAAGTAGAAAGAGAGCAAAACAAGAAGCAAAAGAACAAATATTTTTTTTGAAAAAATGAAATTAGAAAAAGCCCAAAATCTAAATAAACAAAAATGTGTAAAAGAGCAAGAACTGTGGAGCGGAGAAAAAATAAAAATGTCTAAGTGAGGGACAAAGGGCAGCATGAAGAAAAGGATAAATATAACAAAAAATACAAAATAAGTTGACAAAACGAGAGCTGTGAGAATATGATGGAAGAAAATGGAATCGAAGAACCTTGGAAAGAGCATACCGCTGCAATGAAAGACGGCAAAAAGAAAATGCAGCACAAAACTTGAATGTATTATGAAAAAATATTGCAAAGAAAACATATTTTAGGTATTCTTGATATAGCAAAATTTAATGCTTCGTTTTGGACTTTCATTCGTGGACTGGAAGAAAGCCTATATAGAAGGGATGAATCGTATTATGAACAAAACAATAAGCAGCCTGCTTTTAACCCTTTTTATCACCCTACCGGCTACAGTGATTCCGGCCTA
>CAZKCB010000257.1:0-3131 GCA_964550965.1 uncultured Oscillospiraceae bacterium | reverse complement strand
AAGGACTTTCAAAAGTTCCTGCCGTCCGAATCTTGGTAAGCGCCTGAGCCAAAGCAGCTTCTGCTGTCTTTTGGACTTCAAGGTCAACGGTAAGATAAATGTCTTCTCCTTTTTTTGCGCCACTGTCGCTGATGACTTTGACCAGGTCTCCAAAAGCATTGACTTCAACATTTTTGATGCCGTCCTGCCCTTTCAGCACTTTTTCAAACGCTTTTTCAACGCCGTCTTTTCCGATCATATCCGTTGCGCTGTATCCATTTTTAACATAATCGGTTTTTTCGCTTTCCGAAATTTGCCCAAGATAGCCAAGGACATGCGCTGCCGTTTCACCATTGGGGTAATAACGCACGGATTCCGCAACCACTTCGACCGAAGAAAGAACTGCGCCTCTCTCTTCAAGGGTCACGATCGTCTGGTTCGATACATCTTGTGCGATGGTTGCAGGGATGTAGCTCATATAGCCTTGCGCCGAAAGTTCATTTCGAACGACCATGATCTTTCGGGCATCGATATCAGAAAGAGACGGATCGATGCCGAATTTCTTTCTAAGTGCTTTAAACGCTGCATTTGCAGTCAAATCAGGTGCAAGCTTATAGCGGCTGAGAAAACTTTCTTTATTGATATCTTCAATAAACTTCATTTTTATGACCGAAATCGGGGGATACACACTATAGACCGACTGCAGCTCAGTCTGCGCATCATATTTGTCTAAGCCCGGATCGACCTCATTTCGGTTCCTGATTTCCTGGAATGCTTGTTCGGCAGTGAAAGTCTTCGGCATACCCTGCTCTGCGAGCCAGTTTTCGATCGTCTTTTGGAAAGTATAATAATACTTTCCATTTCCAGTTCGGATGATCGGGAGATTATCATTCACCGTATCGCCATTTGCTTCAAGTATCCTTACGACCGCCAAAGCCTGATCATTGAGTTCTTTGTCCTCAGTATTGCCCTTTGCGAATTGAACAGTAAAGCTCGGGCGATTACCTGCAAGCAATCTTCCGTAGCGATCTAAAATCTCTCCGCGGGGTGCCGAAGTATAAACGCTTTTTATGCTGATGGCCTGCGCCGCTTCTTTCCATTCTTCGCCTTCAATGACGGTAAGCGAAAAAAGGCGTACCGCAAGTACCCCCATCAAAACGAGAATCAAAAACAATATTTGATTGTCTCTAACTTTAAACCACCTCATGGACGCCTCTTATATCAGCTAATAGTAATGTATCAAACTGCCCTTCATGCTTTTGTCCTGTGGATGTTTTACCGCTCTTTTTCCAATGACAAGATAAAAAATGAGCATCGCTACAAAGTCATATACGACGAGAACAAATAAGCCTTTAAGTACATATAAAAACGAATATGTTTCAATGAAAAGCGCAATGATCCTCCATGCAATCAAGTAATAGGAACAGGTTCCGACCACTGCCACACTTAAAACCGAAACAATGCTGTCCCAATCGAGTCTTCGCCTGATTGCTTTCATCAAAAGGCCAACAACAAGGAATCCCATCGCAGTAGGCCCTACAAGAACCGAAAAGCAGATATCTTCAAGCAAGCCGAAAGCAACACCAAGTATGATGCCTTGATACCCTTCATAGAAAAAGGGGAGTAAGATCACAAGACAAAGCAAGAGATTCGGACCTTTCCCGAATATCGTAAAATGGTTCATGATCGTCGACTGGATCAAGAAAGCTCCGATAAAAAGAGGTATCGCATAACGATATTTCATTCTGCCTCCTTCATGATCACAGTAACCTTTTGTATATTAGAAAAGTTGACGGCTGGTTCTACAGTAACTCTCTGCAGCAGCGCATCTTTGTCCTTGCTGACTTTCGTTATTTTTCCGATCGGGATCCCCTGCGGATAAAGTTCCATTCCCGATGTGATCAATGTATCGCCTTTGATCACTGCGGCTTCGTCATCAAGCATGTATCCCGAAAGCCCTCCGGTCCCGTCCCCCGAAAGGATACCGATCAGACCAAGATCCCTGTATACCTGAAAACTGACATCATTATTTTCATCTATGATCGAAATGACCTTTGCCCAGTTCGGACCCACTTCAAGAATACGGCCAACCAGCCCATCTGCATTAATAACTATGCTGTCTTTTGCGATCCCTTTTTTGCTGCCTTCATTGATCGTAAAAACATTGTACCATTGTGAATTATCCATTCCAATGACGGTCGCAGACACATGCTTGTAGCTTTTTGAAGGACTGACATAGTTCAATGAAGTCGAAAGTGATTGGAGTTCACGAAGCTCCTGCTGCGAGAGCAGGGCATCCATAAGCTTTTTTTCGAGATCGGCGTTCTTTTCCTTTAGTTCCTCATTTTCATCGAGAATGCTTCGAAATTGAAAAAGACCTCTTATCGTAGTTGCCACAGCGTTTCCACCGTTTGAGGCTGGTTCTTGTACAAAAGCAACAACGCTTTCGAGGCCCTGCCCGACCCACGAATTGCTTCCCTTATTTACGTAAGACAAAAGAGTCAGCGTCAACAAAACAAGCAGGGCAATCGACACTACGGTCAGTCTCCAGTGCTCTTTGTACCATTTCATAAGCCTACTCCTAGTACTTCTTTTCCTTCACTGCGTATCTGCGTACGTTTTCAATATGCTCGAGGCTTTTTCCGGTTCCTTCGGCTACTGCCTCAAGAGCGTTTTCGGCAACAACGACCTTCAAGCCTGTCTGATGTTGGATCAACTGATCCAAACCTTTGATCAAAGCGCCACCGCCGGCAAGGACCATGCCGTTCGTCGATATATCCGCAGAAAGCTCGGGAGGTGCATTTTCCAAGGTGTTTTTGATCCCTTCGATGATAATTCCGATCGGTTCTTCCAAAGCCTTCAGCATATCAGAGGAATCGATCGTAACGGATTTAGGAAGTCCTGTGAGAACATCCCTGCCCTTTGCTTCCATCGTCTCACGCTTTCCCTGTGATCCGATCGTCGGAAAGATACAACCGATGGTCTTTTTGATATCTTCTGCGGTCTTGTCTCCAATCAAAAGATTGTATACTTTTCTCATATAAAGGACGATCGCTTCGTCGAGTTCATCTCCGGCAACTCTAAGAGAGACGCTTGTTACGATCCCTCCAAGTACTATAATTGCAATGTCAGACGTTCCTCCCCCGATATCT
>CAZKCB010000256.1:0-3134 GCA_964550965.1 uncultured Oscillospiraceae bacterium | reverse complement strand
AAATATAAGCAGGTAAGTACTATGGAACGATGGAAGATAAACCTGTATACCCTCTGGGTCACACAGGTTTTTTCCTTAATGGGCCTTGGCTTCTGCATCCCTTTTACTCCATTCCTTTTGCAGGAACTTGGTGTTTCGGATCCTTCCCAGCTCAGCTACTATGTTGGACTCTCGGCAACCTTGCCGGCGGCCACAATGGCGGTTGCTGCTCCGATATGGGGAATCGTTTCTGACCGTTACGGACGTAAAGTGATGATCATGCGCGCAATGTTTTGTGCCGCGATCCTCCTGTCTCTTATGGGTCTCTCTCAGACCGTCTGGCAGTTTATGGTCCTTCGCGCTGCACAAGGAATACTGACCGGAACCGTTACAGCAAGTATGAGCTTTGTATCCGCAAATACTCCCGAAAATCGAATGTCTTATGCTCTCGGATTGATGACCTCATCGAATTTTCTTGGCTACTCGGTCGGCCCATTTTTAGGTGGGATCCTGGCGGAAGTCCTTGGATATCGGATCTGCTTTGGCATTGGAAGCGGGCTGATGCTTATCGGTTTCTTTCTTGTAGTGGCTCTGGTCAAGGAAGATAAGAATACTTACGGGTATAGGCTGCACATTCCCAAAGAACAAAAGAAGGGCATCTTTAAAGCGACTTCGCCCTTTGTTCTTGCGGTTTTGATGGCGCTGCTTTTTCAGCGGATCGTCCGAACTGTTTTCGTTCCGTTTATACCTCTTTATGTTCAGGAAACACTCGGAACGATCACCGGCGCAGCCACCTATACGGGAATCATAAATGGTGCGACAGGATTGGCGACCGCTATTGCGGCGCTTACGATCACAAGACTTGGCGACAAAAAAGATAAAACACAGCTGGCCCTGCTCCTTACAGGCATATCGCTTCCGGTGACACTGCTTTTGACAATGACGCACACATTGCCGACGTTTCTTGTCGTATATGCGTTGTTTTTCTTCCTTGCCGGAGGTGCGGATCCGATCCTCACTTCCGCTGCTTCGGAACGGATATCTCCTGCGATGAGAGGCACATTTTTTGGAATGCTCGGAACAATGAGCAGCATCGGAGCGATGGTTGCGCCAATGATCGGGAGCTATATTTCAGCAGAGTTCAGCCTGCGTGCGATCCTCTTCGTGATGCCGATCTTTACCCTTACGCAGTGGATCTGCATGGGTTTTATACCGCGTGATAAAATAAAAGATGAAATACAGAAAGAAGAAAATTAGAAATGAAACGAATCAAAGAGCTTTCAAATCTGATAGAAACTTCACGAATCGATGAAAGCAGAAGCAAGATCGACCTTCATCTGCATACCTACTATTCGGATGGGACTCTGTCGCCGAAAGCCCTTGTAAAAAGGGCAGCTGAGCGTGGCGTTACAACGATTGCGGTAACCGATCATGATGGGATCGATGGCGTAGCAGAAGCGATGAACGCAGGAGAACAAGAAGGGGTTTTTGTTTTCCCGGGGATCGAATTTTCTGCAGGGATCAGTACGGCAGATATAGAATGCTTTGCGCAGCAGACCGGACAGGAAGTGTTCGTACATATTCTGGGCTATGGAATCGACATCGGGGAGAGAAAGCTGAATGCGCAAATCGAGGAAATCAGAGAAATGCGCAAAGAAAGAAATGAAAAGCTCCTTGCAGCGTTAAATAAGATCGGCTATGAAATCACTTTTGAAGATATGAGGTCAAGAGCCGAACAGGAATATATCGGGAAGCCCAATTTTGCTGCGGCTCTCAAAAAAAGGGGATATATCGGAGAGCTTAGAGAAGCCTTTACGGAAGGCATGTACCTACGCCATCCGGAGGTCAAAAAAGTTCACCGGGGGAAGATCGATGCAAAAACCGCCATTGACTTGATCTGTGGGGCAGGAGGGGATGCCGTTCTTGCGCATCCTCTTAAAATCGGAGGATTTAAAGGAGGCCCGGGCTATTTTGACAGACTAGGAGAGCTTCTTGGAAAGCTCCAGTCAGCCGGACTTTCAGGGATGGAATGCAGGTACAGTTCTCATACAGAGGAGCAGGCAGAACGTCTCATCCTGATTGCAAAAAAAAGAGGGCTTGCGATTACCGGAGGATCTGATTTTCACGGCCCCGAGTTTGACAAGACTCTTGATATCGGTGTCATTGGCAGCCGAACTCTGAAATAAAGGCAAGAGAAAATAAGCATATTTTTTAAAATGGAAAAATATGGTTGACAAACACGCTGCGAATTGGTATTCTTTATTTACATAATATACCAATTTAAGAGGAGGGCAGTTTAGTGGCTACAGAAGAAAAAGATCGGGAGATCACATTTGAACTGGTAGAGAATATCGGGGTATTCGGAAAAGATACAAAAGGTTGGACGAGAGAGTTGAACAGAGTTGCCTGGAACGGCGGCCCTGCAAAATTCGATGTTCGAAATTGGGACGACAAACATCAAAAAATGGGACGCGGCGTTACCTTGACACAGGAAGAATTATCAGAGTTCCGTAATCTCTTAAAAGATCTGACTTTATAATTAAAGAAGCAACGAAAAGAAAAAAGACGTCCGCCTATTCGCGGGAAGAACCACATGTTCTTGCTGCGACGAGGGCGGACGTCTTTCTTTTTTTTAATGTGTTAATAAATAATACTCTCTATTTATTAATCCAAAAGTTTTGAAGCAGTGACCGGATCGCTGGTCTTTATAACAAGACGTGCTTTTCCGTCGCTTGAATATCCATACATATAGGAAACATCAACATTTGCATCTGCAAGAGTTTTGAGCGCTTTGGAAAGTGACCCGGGAATGTCAGGAGTCACAATGCAGATCACATCTGAAACTTTGACTTTATAATCCGCTGCACGTAGTGCTTTCTCGGCTTTCTCAGTATCGCTCACTATCATTCGCAGAATACCATATTCTTCGGTTTCGGCGATCGATAAAGCGGAGATGTTGATATCGGAGTGATGCAGGATATCGGTTACGTTCACCAGTCTGCCGGATTCATTTTGCAGAAACACCGAAAGCTGCTTGATGATCATATCGTTCACACTTCCTTTCCTACAGGCTTCGCCTGTCGATGACTCGCTGGGCCTTGCCTTCGCTTCTCGCAATGGTGTTATGTTCGACCAACTTAAGTATAACACTGATC
>CAZKCB010000255.1:0-3144 GCA_964550965.1 uncultured Oscillospiraceae bacterium | reverse complement strand
CAAAGATCCTTCCCAAAAAATGAAGGCATTGCGCCGTTCCGTATTTGTCATCGGCTTCCCGGCTCATCTCTAAGGCCAAGTTTTGATATTTGATCGCATTTTTTATATCTTTTCGTCCGAAAAAAATCGTAGAATAGGAGCTGATGCCCCAAGCCAGTTCTTTGCTTCTTCCCGCTTTCTTTAAAAGCCAGTTGTAAAAACGCAAACTGTAATATGCATTTTTCTCCATATCCCGCATGATATACATGATACCTATTTGCCGATAGGTGTTTACGATCTCAATGTCCCGTTCCTTTAATTCCCGCTGTCTTTTCATAATGATCGGCCGTAAGAAAAGGCTTTTGACTCTGCTTTTCAGATACTCAGCAATGATCGAATGCCTATAATCGTGCTGTTTCGGGATACTGACGCCAAGCTTTTTCAGCGCAAGCAGGAAATATTCCTCACTTTGCTGCAGTGCGCCCTTTTTTAAATAAGCGATTCCAAGCTTCCTATAGAGAACAGCCTGCGTGATCGCTTCATCGTCGAGAGGGAGCAACGCCAGGATCATCACGATCGCTTCATCGAAACTCCCGGAGATCAGCTTCACATCGACCAGTTTATGGGTAAGTGTCAGCCATTTTTCCATTCTCTGATCATTGCCCTTAGCCAAAAGCTGATATGCTTTTGTGTAATATCTTTCTGCATCTTCGTAGGCCTGTGACTGGATGGCCGTATCTCCGGCAAGTTCGGAATACTGCATCGTTTTCTCATCAGCATACGCCAGGTTCGAATGATACGTGAGGCGATAAATCAGAGAAAGATCGCCCTTTTGATATTTTTCTTCCAGGAGAGCCGCAATGATTTTTTCAAATTTGTTTTTTGTCGCATCTTCAATCATCTGATACACAGCTTCGCGGATCTTATCATGAACAAAAATCAATTTCGTTTTTTCAGCATTTCGCTCCAGAATATTATTGCTAATGGAGATCTCGCAGGCAGAAGCAAACGTCTGCTCAGGAAGCCCTGTCATTTTTTTGAGAATTTCAAGCTCGACCTCACGCCCGACGACGGCTGCAGCTTGCAAAATCAGTTTTTCGGATTCTGAAAAGGCAGACACTCTGTTTATGATGCTCTCGATCATAGTTTCCGGTATACTGATCGATTCAAATCTCTCCTTGTTAAGATCCCACTCCGCTCCATCAAAAAAAATCACACCTTCTTCATATAAGTGCTTGATGGTGTCAAGCGCAAAGAGCACATTGCCTTGAACCTTCGGATAAATAAAATCGGCAAGCAGAGTCACATCTTTTACGCCGTTCTTAAAGATCGCTGCGATCATTTGCGCGACTTCCCGCTTTTCCAAAGGCATCAATTTAAGCACATACAAAGTTTGCTGCTCATAAAGCAGCTTATCCTCAAGTGCTTTTTCCCAGTTATAAACAGGCGCCTCATCCCTTCCTGCCGCAACGACAAGCAATTTGACATTTGGCAGCCTATAAAGTATTTCCTCAAGCAAGCTGAAACTTGCACTGTCCGCCCAATGCAGATCATCAAGGAAGAGCACACAGGTCTTTTCTTCCCCTGAAAGACTTCCAAACAAATCTGCAATGACCATCAGAAAGCGTTTGTTTTCCTGCTCAGGTTCGATACTTTTTAAAGCCTCAGCTTCTCCGAGGACCTCTTGGAATTTCGGATTTAATTGAAGAATGATGCTATTGAAGGTATGAAAGTTTTCCTTCAAGCGTTCACGTTCTTCTTTTTGCCATACCTTTGTATTCTTTTTATAAAAATCGATATATTCGTCGAGCGCTTCAATGAATGCGGCATAAGGCATCTTGACAGAGAAGTCGGAAAACCGGCCTGAAAAGAATATTCCCTCGCGCTCTGCGACATATCTCTTGAGTTCTTCCATAAGCCGGCTTTTGCCGGCGCCCGGTTCTCCTTTGATGAGACAGAGCGAACCTTTTCCTTCTGTTGCGTTATCGTACATCTTCTGCAATTGTCGAAACTCATTTTGGCGGCCGATCAAGGTTGTATAAAAGCTGATTTTTTTATGGATGTCTCTCTGCCCAAGAGTAAAGTTTGCATTACCGTCCTGTGCCAATTTCAAGTCAAAAATCAGGGCCTTTGCCGTCTGATAACGATAGTCCGGATCCTTTGTCAGTAATTTCATAACAATTTGATCAAGAATAACAGGTATATCCGGATCGTAAGCGAGCAAACTGCTTGGGAAACTTACCGCCTGCTTGTAAATGAGTTGATTGGTTGTTTCCGCCTGAAAAGGAAGTTCTCCTGCAAGAAGTTCATACAGAATGATCCCGATAGAATAAAGATCGCTTCTTTCATCCATCGGACTCTCCATCAAGCCCATGGCCTCCGGAGCCATATAGCCAAGCGTCCCCATCACACCCTGGCTCGATCCATAAACCGCATTTTCCTGAGAATTGGGCATGCCAAAATCAAAGAGTTTGACCGTATCTTCTTTTTCGCCTTTTTTTATAAATATATTTGATGGCTTTAAATCTCCATGCAAAAGCCCTTCTGCATGCACATAATCCAATGCAGACAGCACTTTCAAAATCAAACGGATCGCTTCGTCAGCCGAGAAAGAACCCTTACGGCGCAAGATTTCATGGAGGGTTTCACCTTCCAGATACTCCATTGCAATATAACAGTTGTTATCTTCTTCGATCAGTTCAAAAAGCTTTATGATTCCCGGATGTTCTAAACCTTGAAAATCCGCAACATTTTTGCGCAACAGCAGCAGATCTTCTATGTACATTTCGGAAATCGGGTCTTTCAGCTGCTTGATTGCAGCAAAAGCATTTCTGACCTCATCCTTTGCCTTAAATACAATACTGCCTTGGCTCTCTCAGATTTTCTGCATGAGCCGATATCGCTTCATGATCAAATCATGTTCCTTCAGTACGATTTAAAACACCTCCAAGCGCTTGCATCTCTTTTTACAAATTCATCAACATGTTCATAATACATTATCCAGAGTACTTTTACAACACGCTGAAGCATTAGAAAAACACCCGCCGATTTCGCGGCGGGTGTTGATAACAGACTTTATCTTTGCTTAAATAACTTTGCTCAAAAAGCTTTTTGTTCTTTCATTCTGAGGATTTCCGAATATTTCTTCCGGACTTCCCTGCTCCA
>CAZKCB010000254.1:0-3149 GCA_964550965.1 uncultured Oscillospiraceae bacterium | reverse complement strand
ATCCCCCATCGGTGGTGGTCAGAGTAATGTTAGTACCTCCACTTACAGCAGAGGTGACGCCGGTTTTGTCACTTACTGCGTTAATGGCAGTTTCCAAAGCTTTGGCATCTGCCGCCGCATTTGGTGCACCGCCGAGTGCCGTGTAAGTGATGGAATAACCGTTGAGGTTAAATGTTTTGTCTCCCGCAGTGGTTGCTACTGCGAGTACACCAGATGTTGCTCCTGTTGCCTTTGTGGCATCAGCGATATTAATGGGGTCGCCTACACCAGTCGTTTTTGTGTTTGCTGTTCCGCCTATCACGCTGATCCAGTCCTGAGTGACACCTGCAACGGTTTCAGCGGTAAATGTGGTGGAAAGTCCTGCGCTGCCGTTGAGCAGCTTCTTTGTGTTGAATTCGGTTGGGGTGGAGATACGATCGACTTCAGATGTCAGCTGATCGATTTCCTTCTGGATCTCAGCTCTGTCTGCAGTGGTGTTGGTATCATTGGAGGACTGAACTGCCAGTTCTCTCATTCTCTGCAGGATGGAGTGGGTCTCATTGAGTCCGCCTTCAGCGGTATTGATGAGGGAAATGCCGTCGCTTGCATTTACTGTAGCGGCATCAAGACCTCTAATCTGGCCTCTCATCTTTTCCGAAATAGCAAGTCCGGCAGCATTATCGCCTGCTTTATTGATTTTGAGACCGGAAGAGAGCTTTTCCAAAGATTTGGCAGTTGTGGCCTGATTGGAAGCCAATTTGTTATAAGTGTTAAGAGCTGCGATGTTGTGGTTAATTCTCATGGTATGTTCCTCCTTGAATTTTACTGGTCGAGATCCTTCTCGACCCTCGTTATAAAAAACTGTTTTTTGTTAAGCATCTCTGCTATGTTAAGTATATCGGCAAAAGCCGGATATACTTTAGTCATTATTCTGACTTTTTTAATAAATCCGCAAGACCCTTGTAATTAGAAGAAGCGATCTTTTCGGCAGAGGCTTGATTGGCTTCTATCGTATCAAATAATTCCTGGCGAACGATCTGTATTTCCTTTGGAGCATCGATACCGATCGTTATTTTATCACTGGATACGGAGAGGACCGTAACCTTGATGTTGTCTGAAATAATCACCGATTCCCCGACTTTTCTGCTGATTACTAACATAAGAAAGCCTTCTTTCCTAACTGCGTTTGAATGGCTGATATTTGATGCTGTAGTCTTTGTTCTTTAATATGATCTGTTTCGCTTTTCTTGTTTGGGGGTCGAGAACGATAGGGCTTTTGATATTCATCGAAAGCTCAGTGACGGAATCGGGAATCGTTGCGATGACAAGAAAAATAAGCTCCTCGAGATCGGTGGTGCTGAATTCGGACAGATCTTCTTTATCAATTTCCGGAGCATAGGAAGGGTAATATTTTGTCGGGTCAAAGACCAGGAAACAAGGAATCGAGTTTTCAAGCGACTGGAGGTAAAGCAAGGAAAGGTCTTCCTCGAGTGTCTTTTCAAAAACCGCAAAATGTTTGTCTCCTTCAAATCCATAAACGCCTTCGGGGAATTCATAGATGGCTTCCTCGTCTACTTGAACAAGCCCAAAATCTCTTGTATTGATTTCCATATCTCTCACACTTTCTTTCAAACCACGATGCTTAGACCGCCAATAGATGCAACAGATGTATATTTTACCCCAAATAAGGGCTTTTAAAAAGTATATTCTCAGCAAGAAAAAAAAGACCTGCTGAATTCCCTATATATAATGTAGGAAACTTTCAGAACAGGTCTTTCGATTACGCCATGTAGTCAAAAATAGAAGGTTGCAGGAGCTTTGTTCCCATTTGGAGTGCGGCCTGATAGGTCAGCTTCTGTGCGGAAAACTCGAGGATCGTTTCAGCAGGGTCTGCTCCTTCGACAGCGGTTTGAAGCTCTTTGAGGTTCAACTCCTGGGTTTCCAGACGATCCGTCATGAATTCAAGATAGGAGGATTTTGCACCGACTACTGTCATGGAATTTATGACGTTCAGAGAGGATTCCTGAAAAACTCCATAAATCTCGCCTACTTTTTTTGAATCGTATTCCGCATCAGAAGTTGTCAGTTCTTTAACCATTGAGCCGAGCAGATCATACAAATTTTTTGAGACAGCAGTTCCGTCTGAAAGGGTAGCTTTCCCGTATCCTGTGATGCTGGCCCCTGTGATCGAATAGGAAAAGACCGTGCTTTTATCGATCTCACCGGTGACAGAATCAAAGGCTACATTGAGTCCGATATCAAGATAACGTGAATCCGACAGAAGCTTGGACTCTGTAGCGGAGCCTGCTGCTACATTTTCAAGAACGGCACCGTTGTAGTTGAGCTTGCCGTCAGTCCCGACTGTAAACGGTTCAGTGTCGATATTCGTACCTCCGAAATAATAGATATCTGAAGAGGAGGAATTCAAGGAGGAGAGCAGTTCCGACTGAAGATAGGACAATTCTTTTGCAATGATCTTGCGCTCATTTAAGCTCTTAGTGGTATTCATTGCCGAGAGTACTTTTTCGGAGGCTTCCTGTGCGATGTCATTGATTTGATTCAAAGAGGCTTCCGAATCCGTCAGGGAACCTTGTGCATAGGAAATATTATCCTGATAGATCTCGTTCTTTGAAAGCTGCGTCCTGATATTATAACCTCTGATCGCAGATGCGGCATCCTCGGATGATTTCAAAAAGCTTCTTCCTGTTGTCACCTTTGTGTTCATATTCGTTAGATTAGTCGAAAGGGAGTTCAGGTTCTTTATGTAATTCCGGGTGCTCATTTTATCGGTAATACGCATAGCGGCAACCTCCTTTCAGAATTAGAGTCCAACACGACCCATTCGGTTGATAATAGTATCGAGAGCCTCGTCTAAGGCTGTAAAATAACGAGATGCGGCTTCATATGATTTTTGGAAAACGATCAGGTTGACGCCTTCATCGTTTATGGCAACGCCGGATACGTTTTCCTTGCTGTCGTTCAGTGTGCCTAAAACGGTATTTGCGGTGTCTGCAAAGTTTTGCGTTAATTCTACCTGCAACGACAACTCTCCGACCAGCGCCGAGGTGTATTGGCTGAAAGAGCCTTTAAAAAGGACTTCTGAAGTCGGATCCGCGGGATCTTCGTAGAAGGTAACGTTATCACTCAGAGCATTGACCATGCGAAGAAGA
>CAZKCB010000253.1:0-3154 GCA_964550965.1 uncultured Oscillospiraceae bacterium | reverse complement strand
CGCCGTAAAGAATACGGGGATATCCCAATAGCTCTGATGATTCGAGACAAAAACGACAGGGCCGTCCGGAACATTCTCAAGGCCTGACACATTGATCGTGATCCCCGCGCGTTTGCAAAGAGCGCCGCCCCAAATATCTTCGGCTTTTCGGATCTCTGCGATCTCTTTTTCTACGTTGCCTTCTGCTCTGTATTTTACGATCCTTCTTCTGAGCGCGCCCATGCGGATCAAATACGCGCAAAACCATGCCACAAAGGGTATCATCCGTATTATCTTCATACTGTCTTCCTCGATTTCTGTGCTGTGGTTCATTTTCTTGATTGTAGCACAATCAGAAACGATCGGCACTCTCTATTTCGACTCTTTATTCCACGGCGTCATAGAGACGTAGCATCGTGCAGCAGGATTGTTCTCGGGTGTAGCTGCTCGCGGGAGAAAATTTGCCTTCTCCGGTCCCTCCCATAACGGCCTTTCCGCTTTTATCGTCCGAAAGTCCCGATACAAAAGTAATGGAGCCTTTTGCCCAGGAAGCGAAGTTTCCGCTATCGCGGAAACTGACGGCGGTGCCGTCCGGTGCATGCGTCCCAAGCACATTTGCTGTTTTTGTGAGCATGACCGCCGCTTCCTGCCGCGTGATCGCGCCTTTGGGGTCAAACAGTCCGCTGCCCTTGCCTTTCACGATCCCGAGCGCGTAAGCCGCGAGCACCGCTTCATCTGAACAGTCTTTAAACGCCGCCGTGCTATGGAGTCCTTTTTCTTCTAATACAGCGTCTATGTCCGCATCCTCTTTTGCTTCGATCAAGCGGATCGCAAGCTCGCAGAATTCTTTTCGCGTGATCTTGTCCGCATATTTTTTCTGCAATTCGTAGGGGATCAGTTCATAGGAAAAAGCCTGCCTTACTTCCTCCTGTGCCCAGTCGGCAGGGATCTCCGTGCTTTTTGGGTGCAGCCAGCGCAGGAGTTTATGGTCTTTTGCGATCTGCTCTTGTGATATATCAAAATATTTAGGGGCCCGAACCCCACCGTAAACAAATTCTCCGTCTTCATATTTGTTGCCGGAATCCCAAGTCGTATCGAGCACGACCCAGCGGCCATCGACAAACGCTTCGTTCCAGGCATGGTTTGCTTGTGTTACTTCCATCGTTTCATCCGTCCAAGCCTTGTCTCCTGCTACTCCGAGCGCATATCCGTTCACCGTGATGCACGGGATCCCCTGGGCTTTCAGCAGAGCTTCTGTCAGCATGGCATAACCGGCGCAGACCGCATATTTGTTTTCGAGTATTCCCGAAACAGTATAGCGCGGCCGTTTGACCTTTCCATAATACAAGTCGTAATCGTAATAGATATTGTCCGAAACCCAGTCATGGATCAGGCGCAATTTCTTATATTCGTCTGTCGTTTCCCCAACTATCGTTTCCGACAAGGCAAGTGTCTCTTCTTCAGTCTGTGCACCGAGCGCATCGGCCGGATTGATCCAATCCTCGTAGAGGGAAAGGTTATTGTTCAAGATCGGCAAAGGGATCTCAAATTCCCAAGCCTCATCGACTAAGTTCACAATGACATCTTCATCGGAGAAAAGATAGGTGTAGGTTCCGTATTGGTTCTCGCCGGAGGCAACGCTAATCGTCACGGTCTCATTTTTGAGGTATGATTTCAAATTGAAGCTTTCACTGAAGCCCTTGTTTGCCGTGATGCGAAATTGTGGAAGTCTGTTTTCATCAAGCTGCACCAAAAGCCACCGGCCCTCGCTCGATACACCGCTGACGGTCAAAGCATTGCCGCTGACCTCAAAATCAAAATAATCGCTTTCATTATAAGACGTCCGATATTCCGTGATCGGATCGCTGCTGTTCGCCGCCTGTACCGGAAGAGGCAGGAGGCAAACGATCAAAAGAAGAGAAAGCAGTATTCGCGCTGTTTTTTTCATGGTTCGATAAAACTCCTTATTTTGTGTTTCCTTGTTTTTTAAATTCTATGTTTCTAAATGCAGATGCATCAAAGACGGCGCGCCAGACTTCCTGTTTTTTCTCAAAGGCCATCGTGTGCGCCGGACTTGACGAAGGCAAAAGCATGCAGGGCTTTTGTTCCGCAAAGGTCTTTGCATGTTTCAAGAAAAGAGTCTTTGCGGTCTGGCCGTTCAGGTAGATCCGTTCTATCTTCGGATAGCTCGCAAAGAATCTTTCAAAGTCATTCGGCGTGCCCTTTTTTATCTTGCTGTCGAGCGCGCCTTCTCTCTCGGCGTAGTCAAGAACATCCCAAAGGGCGATCCTCTTTTCCTGCAAATATCGCTTTTTTGCCTCGTATCCGCTTTGCCCCCGGCTCTCCGAAAAGCCGATCAGCGCCCAAAATTTGTTCTGCGGATTCGCATAGTATTCCTGTGCCAAAATCGAGCGATCACCGGGCAGAGAACCAAGGATCAGGATCTCAGATCGTTTATCGGCAATTGGCGGGAAACCTTTCTTCTCAACGTTCACAGCTCAATACCGCCTCAGCACAGCGTATTCCGTCAACGGCCGCCGAAGTGATCCCTCCGGCATAACCGGCGCCCTCTCCGCAGGGGTAAAGTCCTTCGCAACCAATCGAAGCACGGTCTTCTCCGCGAAGGATACGGACCGGTGACGAGCTTCTGGTTTCCGGTGCAGTGAGCACTGCGTCTGGAGACGCAAAACAACGAAGTTTTCGATCGAGAAGAGGTATCGCCGCTACGAGAGTGTCTGTGATTTTTTGCGGCAAAACAGTTCTGATGTCACCCCAAATAACTCCCGGGAGATAAGTAGGATGAAGTCCTCTCGGTCCTTTGCTCGGTTTTTTCGCCAAAAAGTCCCCAACTAATTGTACCATTGCCTTATAATTATCACCGCCCGCAGCAAACGCGGCGCGTTCGATCTCTCTCTGCCAGTGCATGCCGCCAAGCACGCTTTTATCCGGGAAATCTTCGGGGTGAAGTGTAACAAGCAAAGCCGCATTTGCGTTTTTTCCAGCTCTGGTCGACAAGCTCATACCATTCGTCACGACCCCGCCTTCTTCCGAAGATGCTCCGACGACATAGCCGCCGGGACACATACAAAAGGTATACGCCGAACCACCGTCCGGCAGTTGGCAAGCCAGTTTGTAATCCGCCGGAGGCAGAGCTTCCGGGGACTTTCCATACTGT
>CAZKCB010000252.1:0-3172 GCA_964550965.1 uncultured Oscillospiraceae bacterium | reverse complement strand
TGACAAAAATTAGACAATATCTACTGAACGGTCTCAAAAACGAGATTTCCGACATTCTTATAAACAGCCCGGAAGCAGTTTCCATAGTTGCTTCTGGCAATGCCGGAGCGCTTTCCTGCCCGTCGATCCTGAATGTAAGCTTTCTGGGTTGCCGCGGCGAGGTGCTGCTCCATACATTGGAGCAGCAGGACATTTACGTGTCTACCGGCGCCGCCTGCTCATCAAAGAAAAAAGGAAGTCATGTGCTTTCGGTGGCCGGCCTCGCCGCGCCTGCGATCGAAGGCGCAATACGATTCAGCTTTTCGGAATTCAACACGATAGAAGAAATGGATCATGTTCTTTGTGAATTAAAAAAAGCAGTTTCCTCGATGCGGAAGCTTTTAAAACGAAAATAATAAGGTATACAATATTAAATAAGGTAAAAATGAAACAATGGCACTAGAATTGCAATATTATAGTTTGCCACGGAAAAGGAGAGGCACTTGGAAAACAGAAAAACGTACATCGTCCGATATGGTGAAGTAGCATTAAAGGGAGGAAATAAACCTTACTTTGAACGGATGCTGATGGAGCGGCTCAGAAAGGTCCTGAAAAAATTTGATGGCGTGCAGGTCAACAAAGAAGACGGCCTTGTAATTGTAAGAACCGCGCCTGAGATTCCCGAAGCGGGAATTCTTACCGAAATCGGAAAAGTATTTGGAGTGGATTCGATCAGCCCGGCGATAGAAGTCGAATGTGACATGGAAGCTATCGGAAATGCGGCGGTTGATTACACGAAAGCGTTGATCGTTTCAAAAGGGATCAAAACCTTTAAAGTGGAAGCAAAACGTTCCGACAAGAATTTCCCGGTACAATCCCCGGAAATCGCAAAAAAAATCGGAGCGAAAATACTCATCGGATGCAAAGTGCTTTCGGTCGATGTCCATAATCCAGACTGCAGGATATTCATTCATGTCAGACGTGAAAGAACCTTTGTCTATGAGGACAAAGTATCTGCATTTGGAGGGCTTCCCTTGGGCACAAACGGCAAAGGGCTGATCCTGCTTTCCGGCGGGATCGACAGCCCGGTAGCAGCATTCCTGATGGCAAAGCGCGGTATGCTTATTGAAGCACTGCACTTTCATTCTTATCCTTACACAAGTGAGAGAGCCTGGGAAAAGGTTCAGGATCTTGCAAGCATCTTAACGGCCTACTGCGGCAGGATCAAGATCCACACGATCAATTTACTGCCGATCCAGGAAGAAATCGTCGCAAATTGTCCGGAAGAAGAAACGACCATATTAGTAAGACGTTTTATGATGAAGATTGCTGAACGTGTTGCAAAAGAAGTGAATTGCTCAATGCTTATTACCGGAGAAAATCTGGGACAGGTTGCAAGTCAGACTTCGGACGCTCTTGTCGTCACAGACGCAGCAGTAACTATGCCTGTGATGCGTCCGCTTATTGCAGCAGATAAAGTAGAAATTATTGAAAAAGCAAAAGAAATCGGTACATATGATACATCGATCCTGCCGTATGAGGACTGCTGTACCGTGTTTCTTCCGAAGCATCCCAAAACGAAACCAAAGCTGAAAGAAATTCTTGAATCAGAAAGCAGATTGGATTGCGAGGCTCTGATAGAAGCGGCAATTGCAAGTAAGGAGTGGGTATTGATCCGTCCTTGATTGTAACAAAGGTGCAAACCTTCTGACTGATTAAAAGTGATGTTTACTTTTACTGATTACTTGATTTGACAGCAAGAAAAATAAGCGATGGTATGGATGCAGTGAATCGCTGATGCAGGAAATCAAAATAATCTTTTAGGGGGGTAAAACATGAACTTTCAATTATCGAAGGAACAGCAGTTTGTAAGAAAAATGGTACGTGAGTTTGCAGTGGCGGAAGTCGAGCCTATTGCAGCAGACATTGACAAAGAGCATAGATTTCCGGTCGAAACCGTAAAAAAGATGGCTAGATACGGACTTTTTGGCATTCCGTTTCCGAAAGAATACGGCGGAGCCGGCGGTGATTATGTTTCGTACGCGATCGCGGTCGAAGAATTAGCCAAAGTCTGTGCGTCTACAGCGGTCATTTGCTCGGCGCATACTTCATTATGTTCTTGGCCTATTTGGAATTTCGGAACGGAAGAACAAAAACAGAAGTACCTTGTGCCGCTCGCAAAGGGCGAAAAGCTCGGTGCCTATGGATTGACAGAACCAAATGCAGGAACCGATGCCGGCGGGCAGCAAACCAGAGCGATCGACAAGGGCGACCACTGGGAACTCAATGGCGCAAAAGTATTCATTACCAATGGAGGTTATGCAGACACCTTCGTTGTTTTAGCTATGACTGATAAATCAAAAAGAACCAGAGGAGGCATCAGCGCTTTTATCGTTGAAAAAGACTTCCCTGGTTTTTCTATTGGAAAAACAGAGGATAAGATGGGCATCTGTGCGTCCTCCACGACTGAGCTTGTATTCCAAAATTGCATCGTGCCGAAAGAAAATCTTCTCGGAACAGTGGGCGAAGGCTTTAAACTCGCTATGGCAACGCTTGATGGCGGCCGTATCGGTATTGCTTCACAGGCCCTCGGGATCGCGCAGGGAGCTTTTGATGTGACTGTGCAGTATATGAAGAGCAGGAAGCAGTTTGGCAAAAACCTTTCTCAATTTCAGGCACTTCAGTTTGAAATCGCTAGTATGCGAACCCAGATCGAAGCCGCAAGACTTATGGTTTATAATGCAGCAAATATGAAAGACGATCACCTCAAGTATGGACCTTATGCTGCGATGGCAAAACTCTTTGCATCTGAGACCGCAATGCATGTGACTACAAAAGCTGTGCAGCTTCACGGCGGCTATGGTTACACAAAGGATTATCCTGTCGAAAGAATGATGCGCGACGCGAAGATCACAGAGATCTATGAGGGTACATCCGAAGTCCAGAGAATGGTTATTGCTGCAGATATTTTCAGGAAATAGGTCGAAGGAGGTAAACAAGATGGCATTGAAGATAATCGTCTGTGCAAAACAGGTACCAGACACAAATGAAGTAAAAATAGATCCGGTCAAGAATACGCTGATCCGTGAAGGAGTCCCAAGCATTTTGAATCATGATGATGCAAATGCGCTGGAAGAAGCACTCACCATCAAAGACCAGTATCCGGATACTCATATAACCGTCATCACCATGG
>CAZKCB010000251.1:0-3186 GCA_964550965.1 uncultured Oscillospiraceae bacterium | reverse complement strand
TTGAAAAAGATCTGATTTTAAATACGAATTATACGGTTGGTATTGTGGCCGGAAAGCTCAAGACGGAAAGCGGTACGAAGATTGCTGCGGCGACTTCGACGTGGACAAGTGCCGGAACTCCGGCCGTGAGCGCGATGGAAGTCGTGCCTTCGGAAACGTCACTCAAATTCAAGCTAAAATCAAGTGTTGCAGGTACTGCCTATGCGGTACTGCTTCCAAACAGCACGGCAACAGCACCTTTGCCGGCAGCGATAAAAAGCGGCGTGGGGGCTCTTGGCTTTGCCTCGACAAGCGTGAGCACCGGAGGAACGGCAGAATTCAATTTCTCAAACTTGCAGACCTGCACGGATTATAAGATATTCACTGTGGTTTCTGATGTAAAAGGAAACACCTCGACGGTTGGGACGATATCGGGAAAAACATCACCCCTGCAATTGAAAAGCCTGACGATCACCCCTGCGGGAAGCGCCGGCAATGTTTTATCAGCGTTTACACCCGCAACCGTGAAATACACGGATATCTACGTGCCCTGTGATACCTCTTCAGTCAACGTGACTGCTGCAGCAAATACAGATGTTTTTGTTGGGACACTTTCGATCAATGGGGATTCCACCAGTAAGACGGTCAACCTTCCTATCCCTGCAGACGGGAAACTGACGGTAACGGTAGCTCTTCAGGAAACCGGGAAAACCGCTGTGACGTACACGGTTTCGATCGTAGAAGTCGGGAGCGTCGAGCTTGCGGCGATGACGATCGGCGGCACACCCTGTGTTATAAATGGTTTGAACACATATACTTATGCGCTCCCCACTGCCGCGGCAGAGTCTGTGAGTCTTAACATCAGCCCGGTCGATCTTGCAGGAGCAAAGGTCTATGTTGACGGAACAAAGATCGTTAATGGTGAAACCACTACGCTCAATATCAGCCCAACAACTTCAAGTGTTACCTTTGTCGTGTATTCTGTAGAGAATCAAAACAGCAAACCATATACGATCCTATTTACAAGGTCTATTGTATAAAAAAGGCACTCCGGGATGTTACACCCAAGGTGAATAAGGGTATAAGGCTCGTACATTATTCTTTTTGATCAACGAATCAACTTTTTCGTGTGGAATGGGGAAGAGAAATGCTTAGAGAGATTCTTTTAGTGTATTTATTTCTCGGGGTCATTATAGTGACGCATTGCGCAACCTTTGTGATGCCATGGAGCAAAGGCGGATATAAGAAAAGGTTTTCTTTTGTCTGCTTTGCGACGACTCTCTATTTGTTTGGTTATCTGCTTGAAATCGTAAGCATAAGACTCGAAGACAAGATGTTCTGGAACATCATCGCCTATATCGGGATGTCCTATGCCGCGGCGCTTTGGTGCTCGACAGTGATTTTATATGTGAATCACGGCCTCCATCTTTCTAAAAAGCTTTTCGTCGCAATGTTTGGGATCCCTCTCCTAACGGTTCTTTTCCGTTTAAATGACTCCTGGCTCCATTGGGTCTTTCAGAGCTATATGGTGCAAGAAGCAAAGGGCGTGTCCCTTTTGGTTATGGGGAAAGGTCCCTGGTATTATGTGCACGGCATTTATGATTCTTTGTTGCTTCTTGTAACTCTCATTATTATCTCTTTACAGATCAGAAAGACAAATGGCAGAGAACGAAAACGCTTTGCACTTCTTTTTGCTGCGACGATGGTGCCTGTTTTTGGCGGACTTCTTCGTTTTATTCCGTCACAGCCTTTGCCGCTTGATTATGTGGCGCTTTTGCTGCCTCTTTCCTTATATCTCATTTTATATGCGATCGCAAAGTATGATTTCCTTGAAAGCAAAACCCTTGTACGAGATTCTGTCTTTGAAAGCAATGTGGACGGCATGCTTCTTCTCGACCTTGAGGGGCGCCTGATGGATTTTAACAAAGCGGCGCTTAACTTTTTCACGCTGCTTGATATTCCTGTAAAGTATACTTATATGAGCGAAATGCTTGAAAAACGTCAGGACCTCGCGGAAATATTTGCGAGCGAAAAAAACCAAAATTTTAAAATAAAGTTAGATGGAAAAACGAAATTCTTTGAAGTCGGCTCTGGACTCATGCGAAGCCCGAGCGGCCAGAAGATCGGTGTTTTGAAAACCATATGGGATATTACGGAAGAGAAACAAAAGCAGGAAAAAATAAGCATTCAGGCCACGACTGACGAATTGACCGGCTTGAACAACCGAAGAGAATTTCTGAAACAGGCTGCTTCTGAGTTTGACAGAGCATTCCGCTATGAGGGCACTTTCTGCGTCATGATGCTCGATCTTGACCATTTCAAGGCAGTCAATGATACATGGGGGCACGCAGCCGGAGATGAAGTCCTTCGAAAACTCGGAGACCTCATGCTTTCAAAATTTCGAAAAAGCGATATTCTCGGGCGCATCGGCGGGGAAGAGTTTGCTGTTATTTTGAACAGTGTCGATATGATGCAAGCAAAAAACCTTGCGGAAAAATTCCGCAAGGAAGTTGAATCAATGACGATATGTTATCAGGATATTGAAATCAAAGTGCAGATCAGCATAGGCCTTGCTGAGTTCAATAAGAAAAATGATAATTTCCAGGAGATCATGCTTCACGCTGACGAAGCTCTTTATGAATCAAAGACCTGGGGGCGGAACCGTACAAGCCTATACAACGGATAGCTTTCAGTTTCCCTTTTGATCGTTCAGCATGCGGTTGATCGCAAGGCCGGTCCCAAGAAGCGTGTAGAACATCGGCATGACAGAAACCGAACTGTCATCTGTAAAACCTGCCACGAGGAAACCGCAGATCCCAAAGAAGATGCCTGCGCCGGCATAGGCTGCAAAGGTCTTTTTAAAATCTGTTCGGAAGTAGAGTTTTACGCTTTGAACGATATAGAAGCCAAACAGCGCAAGCAGTGCAAGTACCGAAAGGATCCCCGTTCCCACTGCCGCTCCGAGATACATGTTGTGGGGCTTATCCACGATCATATTGAGGTTCCAAAGGGCGTTATACTTTCCGGCATAGTCCTGATGGGGAAAATACAGACAGTAAGTGTCTGCCCCATGCCCAAGAAAGATCGTGTCTTTGAGCATTGGCAAGGTTCGTGACCAGATATAGCCGCGGCCGGAACCGAAATCCTGATTGTTCTCAAATCCGTAAGCCGGAACCGGTTCAAGCGGAAGTGTTTTTCCAAGCTCGT
>CAZKCB010000250.1:0-3192 GCA_964550965.1 uncultured Oscillospiraceae bacterium | reverse complement strand
TTTCCCTTTTTTTTCATTAGCTCCATGACATATTCGTGATCTTTTTTCTTTGAGATCGGAGGGCCGGTAAGTATTGTAAGCTCACTAGCCTCTCTGCACCGCAGCATTGCTACCGTGGTATCATCGACACAGATCCCATTGCAAAGCCTCTGCGAAAGTTCGACGATATTTTGCGGGATGTTTCGAAAATCAGTATCTCCATCGATGCTTCGATTGATCTCTTTTGCGATTCCCTCTGTGCCAATGCCAAAAGTGTAACCCTGACCTGTTCCGGCCTCACTCACTCCGTCGGAAAAAAGCAACAGGCTGTCATCAATATTCAAAACACCGGATGTCTCACCGACATCTTCATATTTAGAAGTGTGAAAATCGGGCTTCAGTGGTGTTGCTGTCCCGTTTTTGATCAAAATGGGATCCGGCGCTTCATAGGTATAGATTGTAAACTGGCCGTCCCGATATACCTTTGCAACGATAAATGCGGCAAAAGGAAATTCGCCTCTTCTTGCTTCATGCATCGAATCAGCGACCATGCGGCAGATGGCCTGTGTGGACATCCCTGTTCGGCCAAGTTCAATGATCCGACTAAGACAGGTTATTGCAGCTATATTCGCGTAAACGCCGGAACCGATCCCATCACAAAAGACAAAGATCGTATTTTCAGCAGTCCTTTCACAGCCGTAGAAATCGCCGCATACCAGCTGATCTTGCTTGCAAGTCTGACTGACAATGGCTTCGATAAATTTCATAATGTTTCTCCTTGCCTTTAGAATACCTGTTCGTCTTCATAGAGGCTCATGATCCTTTTTACGAGTTCTTCTCCCTGTGCAGTGCTTTTGCCCAGATAGTGAGCCATTTCCTGCGAGAAACGGATCTGGTGTGTAAGAAGTTCCCTGGCATGCTCAAGCGTTTGATTCTTGATCAGATCGACTTGGTGTTCGTCAAATTTCAAAGTGCTGAGATCAGAGTAAATGCCGACATATTGTTTGTCTGCTCTGAGGGCATAGGCATTTTCGTGATAGCGTATCCCATATTTTGACCTAACACTGTCAAATTGTTCATCAACATTTTCTATAAGCTTTTCATAATTATCCGCATCTAACAGGTAAGAAATCCTTTTACCCAAAATGCTGTTATTGCAGAGGAACATTTTTTGGAACGCCGGATTCATACTCACGATGTTGAGCATGCTGTCGAGGATAACGATACCATTGGGGGTTGTTTCGATGATTCGATCTGTACGTTGTTTTGCAAGGCGTCTGATATACGCCATACACATCTCCGGCTCCGCCATGCCCTTTGCCACAGCGATCGCATTGTCTCTGCATGTTTTGTATCCGCAGGCGCCGCAATTGAGCTGCATTTCAGGATTGCTTTTTCCAGTACTTTCAAGGATCTCATCGATTTTCTCCTCTGTAATTATTTGGGCTTCTTCGTTCTGCTTCTCTTCCATAAAATCTGCCGAAAGATCTACATCTCTAGTTTCCGCATCCAGTTGATCCGCTTTTCCGGATGCTTTTCCGGCGTAGAAGATAACATCCTGCATACGTTCAAAAATATTCTTTTCGTTTGGCATTCCACAACCGTTTATACATCCGTTCGCACAGAAAAGCGGCTCTACAACTCTGTAATTCAAGCCAGAAGGAAGCGTAGCAAAATACTCCATGATCTCTTCTGCTCCGCTGATATGGATCTCATTTGGATTCAATCCGTCACATTCAAAGCATCCTGTTTTAAGCATACCTCCCTGTAGGGGAAACAAACGTGCGCAATCTATCTTTCCAAGGGCTTCAAATCGACTGTCGGGACAATCGGCAATAGAAATCCCGAGTTCCTCAAACCACTGCTGCAATTCTGTAAACGTAAGCACCGCATCGATTGCGTCTTTATTTTCCGGTCGCAGGGCCTCTTGTTTTTTCGCAGCACAAGGGCCGATGAAAACGACCTTCCAGTTGTCGCCAAGTTTCTTTTTAAGCATTCTCCCATGTGCAATCATCGGAGAAACGACTGGAATCAGATTTTTTATATAATTCGGTCTGTATTTTTCAATGAAATCAACAACTGCAGGGCAAGCTGTACAGATATTGCCGCAAGTTGTGCTTTTAAACGCTTCTTCCGTAATGGTGATGGCGCCCTCCGCGGTTTCTGCAATATATGCGAAGCCAAGACGCCGCAAAGCAGTAGGTATTTTCAGCGCATTTTTTTCGTCAAAGCCTGCTACGAATGAAGGTGCAAGGCTCACGGCAACTTTATCCGGCCCTCCGATCATTGCTCTTACCTCTTCTATGCTCGATCGGATCGTCTTTGCTTTTTGCGGACATTCTCTAACGCACGTTCCACATTTTATACACAGCGAATCCTCAACACATGCTTGCTGGTCGACGATCTTGATGGCCTTTACAGGGCAGACTCTAACACAGCGATAACAGTCCTGACAATTTGCCGTGATCGTATAAACAATATTCTTTCTTTCTTCTATACTCATTTTTAATCACCTATTCGTTAAAATTTTATCATTTAAATTATACCTTTTTTATATCCATTCTGCAATGGAAAACGAAAACAAATAAATGCTGATTTTTTTTATAGAAAAAAGCCCGTTCTGAACAGAACGGGCCACTGGGTTTTTGTTCTTTGTTTTATGAAGTTGATCGATTCTATAGGAAAGACAGAAGGGACTACTTTCCTGTTTTGGGGATCGTATCAAAGCCTTTCTGCAGTTCTTCGTCAGTCGGGATATGATCCGACATCTTCCCTTCATTATAATTCATATATGCCTGCATATCGAAGTAACCTGTTCCGGTAAGGCCAAAGAGGATGGTCTTGGCTTCTCCTGTTTCTTTGCATTTCAGCGCTTCCTGAATGGCTCCATAGATTGCATGAGAAGATTCAGGCGCGGGCAGGATCTGCTCATGCTTTGCGAAAAAGACGGCTGCATCAAACACTTTTGTCTGTTCCGCTGCGATCGCTTCCATATATCCATCATGGTAAAGCTTCGAGAGGATCGGTGACATGCCGTGATAGCGAAGTCCTCCCGCATGATTTGCCGAAGGCATAAAATCACTTCCAAGCGTATACATCTTTGCAAGCGGAGTGATGCGTCCGGTTTCGCAGAAATCGTATGCGTATTTGCCTCTTGTAAAAGAGTGGCAGGAAGCGGGTTCGACTTCAAGGAATCTCGTATTTGCCTTTCCC